>CAZOEH010000079.1:0-10319 GCA_964578785.1 uncultured Desulfonema sp.
TCCGGCCATCGTCGGTCAGGAGTTCCGAGTTTTATGAAAATGCCGCATCTCTTAACCCGGATATATTAGTCGTGATTGCTTTCGGACATATTCTGCCGAAAAAGGTCCTCTCGATACCAAAGGATTGCGCTATCAACCTTCATGCTTCCCTTCTCCCGAAATACCGTGGTCCGGCGCCGAATCAGTGGGCCGTCATAAACATGGAAAAAGAGACCGGCGTAACCTCCATGCTGATGAATGAAGGTCTTGATACCGGCAATATTCTGCTCTCCGCCAAAACCGAAATCTCCTCCAAAGAAACATCATCTTCGCTGCACGACCGTCTATCCGTTATAGCAGGTGATCTCCTGATACAGACTTTGTCCGGTATAAGTACAGACAGCATAAAACCGATACCGCAGGAAAATTCTCTTGCCACATACGCTCCGTTGCTTAAGAAAAAAGACGGGCTCATAAACTGGTCAAAACCTGCCGAAGAGATAGAAGCATTTATACGCGGCATGACACCGTGGCCGGGCGCATTCACGTTTATCGGAAACAAGCGTCTTAAAATATTCGCTACAGATGTGGTCTTCAGCGATTCAAAAAAGGCACCTGGTACAGTTACCGGTGAAGCACGGGATGAATTACGTGTCGCAACGGGGAAATATCTATTATCAGTAAGAGAAATACAGCAGGAATCCGGGAAGCGGCTTTATATAAAAGATTATCTGAGCGGAAGCAATATTTCTCCCGGAACAATTCTTGGCTGATTTTAAATGTTGATGGTCCCATAATAATCATAATTGGAACGGCAAAATAAAAAGCTCATTTGGCAAGGCGCGCGAATCTTGAGGAATGAGGCGTACATGTCAGTACGCTGCAATGACGAAAGATGAAGCGCAACTTAAGCGGAATGACTTTTTACGAAGCCGTTAAGGTTTAACTTCCCATGAATGACGCCCGCAGCCTTGCGCTTGATGTCTTAAACAAGCTCGATAAGAGTGAAAAGACTCTCGATACTCTTCTGGAGGAATTTCATAAGGATCATCTTCTCCCGAAACGGGAAAGATCCCTTTTCAACGCGATTGTATTCGGTGTTCTCAGGTGGAAAGGGAGGCTCGACTGGATAATAAGTCATCTTTCCAGTATGAACACAAAAAAGACAAAATCTGAAATTATAAATATTCTGCGCATCGGTCTTTTTCAGATAATTTATCTAAACAGGATACCCGTATCTGCAGCAGTAAATACTTCCGTCGAGATGGCAAAGCATTCGGGAGGAGAACGCGGTGCAGGATATGTAAACGCCGTTTTGCGGAGAGCGGCAAGGGAGCATCAGACACTTCCCTACCCTGATATTGAGGAAAATCCGGTATATGCTGTTTCGGTCACCAGGTCTTTTCCGGAATGGATGGTAAGAAGATGGATCGAATTTCTCGGAGTAAACCGGACAATTGAGCTGTGTGATGCCATTAATGAAATTCCCCCGATTACCATAAGAGTTAACCCGCTGAAAACGAACCGCGGAGAACTTATCAATCGCATGGAAACGGATGTCGGAAATATCAGACCGACCGTTCATTCTCCATCTGGCATTTCTTTCTCAAACCCGGAAAAGAGCATTCATGAGATGGAGACATTCAAGAACGGATGTTTCCAGGTCCAGGATGAAGCGGCCCAGATTATAACTCTTCTCCTCGATCCCAAACCTGGAGATTCGGTTCTGGATGCTTGCGCCGGACTCGGGGGCAAGACAGGACATATCGGTCATCTGATGGAAAACAGCGGCAGGATAACGGCGGTTGACCTCGATAATGAAAAACTGGATAGACTGAACCGTGAAATGGAGAGGCTTGGCATCACAAATGTCACAACTGTAAAAGATAATATCGGAAATCCACAAATATTAAAAAAATATTACGGATATTTTGACAGAATCCTACTGGATGCCCCCTGTTCGAACATGGGTGTGATTCGCAGAAACCCCGACGTAAAATGGAAGCTGCAGGAGAGCAAACTGATCCAATACAAAAAAAAGCAGCTCCTTTTTCTTCATAATCTTGCGGACCTGATAAAACCTTCAGGTATAATAGTATATGCCGTATGCAGCACAGAACCTGAAGAGAACGAAGAGATTATAAAAGAATTTTTGATAAAGCGCCCTGATTTTGGTATTGATAACGACATGCTTTATCTGCCTGAGAGCATCGGCGTTCTGTTAAATGAGAGAGGGTTTATTAAAACTTACCCGCATATTTATAATATGGATGGTTTTTTTTCAGTTCGTTTGAAACGGATAAAGTGATTTCAAAAATCGCAAAATTATCTGCCCTGGTATTAATATTCATTGCCGTGTTCGGAACAAGCACATATATTTCGCTGACACTTATAATCAAAAGTGAAGACACGGTTGTTGTGCCTGAACTTGTCGGGAAAGATATCATATATGTGCTGGAAACACTGACAGGGCTGGGATTGAATACAAAAGTCAGGGGATCCGAATACAGTTCGGAAATCCCAAAGAACCATGTTATAAGGCAAGCGCCCGAACCGGGATCCGAAATCAAAAAGGGAAGAGATATAAGGATAACAATCTCAAAAGGCGCAACGATTATTATTATGCCTGACCTGACAGGGCTGCCGATTCAGCAGGCGCGTATTATACTTGAAGAAAATGACCTGTGTGAAGCGAATATTTCTTCCGTTTACGCTGATAATGTTGAAAAGGATGAAATAATCGCCCAATATCCTCAGGAAGGCAAAGAGATCGAAAGAAAAAAATGCGTTGATCTGCTAGTCAGCGCGGGTGTACCGGCAAATCAATACAAAATGCCGGATCTTTACGGACTTTCACCGGACGAGGCTATTCTGCTGATTGAAAAAAACAGACTGATCCAGGGAGAAATCAAATCCTTTTTCGACGCGGAAAAGCCCGACAATATAGTTATAAGCCAGGAACCTCTATCCGGATATCCGGTTTCTGAAAAGACGCCTGTAAATCTTGTAATCAACAAAGAACCGGCGGAGATGAACAGGCCGAATATTTTTAACTTGGACAATGTATATTTTTTCAGGTACAGAATACAAAATGGCTTCCTCTCAAGATCTTTGCGGGTACAACTGTACAGAAACGGGGCAGCTACGGATATATATGATAATAAGATAACTCCATCTGACGAGATAATGCTTTTTATCCCCAAAGAACCGGAGAACTTCTTACTTATGTATATTGACGATGCCATATTAAAACCTGATATTATCCCCTTTAAAAAAATATTTACAATGGAGTGAACATGAAACTGATAGCGCCATCAATATTATCCGCGGACTTTTCACGGCTTGGAGAAGAAATCAAATCGGTTGAAAAAGCAGGGGCGGACTGGATCCATGTCGATGTGATGGATGGGCATTTCGTTCCGAATATAACTATGGGACCTCTCGTTGTTGAAGCGGCCAGGCGTGTTACTTCCCTTCCTATCGATGTGCATCTGATGATAGAAAATGCAGACCGTTTCATACCTGATTTTGCCAAAGCCGGAGCGTCGCTTATCTCCGTGCAGGTAGAGGCATGCACCCATTTGAACAGGACTATACAGCTCATAAAGGAACTTGGCGTAAAGCCGGGCGTAGTGCTGAACCCGGCCACTCCACTTTCGGCAATAGAATGGGTGCTCGAATATACCTACTTTGTACTTATCATGAGCGTCAATCCCGGCTTCGGCGGCCAGGCCTTTATAAGAAACAGCATAGATAAGATTAAATCCCTTTCAAAAATGATAAAAGAAAAAGGTCTTTCTACTCTCATCGAAATCGACGGAGGTGTTAATAAGGATACTATACGGGATATTTCCATTGCAGGAGCTGATGTCTTTGTTGCCGGGTCGGCTATTTTCGGCAGCAGGAATTATAAGGAAACGATAAACCTTCTAAAAGAAATAGCGTAACTGCTCAGAAGCCGGAATCCATGAGTCAGAAGCCGGAAGTCAGAATCCGGAATAGAAGAAAAGTAAACCCATACAGCTCATTTTTAGAAAAAATATCAGTCCGACAATCAGTGTGGCGGAGCGTACATCTGTGGCTGAGTAGTTACACTTAAATAAATACAGGGAGACGATAATGGCCTCAAAAAAAATTCTTGTGATTCACGGTCCCAACCTTAATATGCTCGGAAAAAGAGAGCCTGAACTATACGGAACAACAAGTCTGGACGATATCAACAAACGGCTTGCCGAACTTGGAAAAAAACTCGGCCTTATCGTGGATATATTCCAGTCCAATCATGAAGGGGCAATTGTTGATAAAATACAGGAGGCCTCACAAAAACACGGAGGACTTATAATAAATTGCGCCGCATATACCCATACAAGCATCGCAATAAGAGATGCTCTTCTCCTCCTTAAAGGCCCTGTAATTGAGGTACATCTCTCAAATATTTATAAAAGAGAGCCTTTCCGGCATAAATCGATGGTAGCAGAAGTTGCAACTGCCACTCTCTGCGGATTCGGTCACTCAGGATATTATATGGCTCTTGAGGCGATCGCCCGAATGCTTAAGTAATACGGTCTCTTGTTTCTGGTTTATAGTTTCCGGTTCATAAACCCCCCACCCCTTCAGCCTGATCAACTGACCAGTTAAAACAACTATTGACTCCTATTTTTAATCATGTTATGAGTAGAATAACTGCTCATAAAGGAGTTTGATGTGGATAATATATTTTCAGGCATAATATCATCCAAAACACGAATAAAGCTTCTGATCTGCTTTTTCTTCAATCCCGGGACAAAATCATACTTAAGAGAACTCGCCAAGGAATTTGATGTTTCAACCAATTCAATTCGTGAAGAATTAAATCAGCTAACCAGAACAAATCTTCTCATATCTGAAAAAAGCGGACGCCAGGTTCATTATATGGCAAATAAGAATCATCCTATATTCCCAGAGCTTAAATCGATGGTAAGTAAGGTTATGGGGATAGATCAGGTCATAGATGGGATAGTCGGGAGGCTGGGTGATATTGAATCCGCATACCTTATAGATGATTATGCCGAAGGAAAAGACAGTGGGATTATTGACCTTCTTCTTGTTGGTGACATAGACCAGTTTCATCTGAATGATCTGAGCAGAAAAACTGAACGTTACATTAAAAGAAAAATAAGAACTGTGGTTGTAAACAGTGAAGAGTTTAATGATTTTTTCCCGAAGCTAAAGAACCGTCCCTGTATTCTGATATGGGAAAAACAATGATATAACTGATTCCGTTTTTAGGAGCCGTTACAAAATATCCATTACATTCCTGACCATTTTGCTACGTCTCCTTATGCCGGTCACGGCTTTTCAATATTACGATTTTTTAGAACAACGGCTTGTTATATAACTATTTAATATTTAAATTTATTACATTATTTACATGATGTGATTTAAAGGGCGGAGCTGTATATACGTTGACTTAATAAGGAGTTTACGGTGACAATAAGAAATACTGCCATAATATCAGGCAAGGCATCTATCGGATCCAATGTAAGTATCGGTGATTTTACAATTATATTTGACAACGTTGTCATTGGAGATAATGTATCTATCCAAAGCCATTGTTTAATAGGTCAATCCACTCCTTTGTCTGACGGGAAACCTCTTGTTATCGGCAATAATTCTCTTATCAGATCACATTCAATTTTTTATGAAGGATCATGTTTTGACTCGCAGTTAATGACAGGACACAGGGTCACGGTCCGGGAAAAGATCGAAGCCGGGGAAAATCTTATTATCGGCACTCTTTGCGATCTTCAGGGCCACTCAAAAATAGGAAATTATGTCCGTTTTCACAGCAGTGTCCACATAGGACAAAAATCAATTATTGATGATTTTGTTCGTATTTATCCATATACCGTCCTCACAAATGATCCTCACCCTCCAAGTAACCTTTTAATTGGCGTTAAAGTTAATAAATATGCTGTAATTGCAACTATGTGCTGCATCTTACCTGGAGTCATAATCGGTGAAAAGGCACTCGTCGGCGCATCTAGTCTTGTTAGAAGTGATGTTGAGCCTGAAACGTTGGTCGCCGGTGTACCCGCAAAATACATTTGCAGGACATCTGAAATCAAGTTGAAAGATGGATCCAATCAGCCTGCATATCCCTGGATGCGCCATTTCCACCGCGGCTACCCTGAAGAAATAACCGAGGAATGGATGTCAATTTATGGCGCTTAAATTCTAAAGCGGCGATAAGGAATCAAAAGATGAACGGCTTGAATGATTGCAGCATTATCTCACTTCCTAAAATCCAGGACCCCCGCGGAAATTTGAGTTTCATCGAAACAGGTCGTTCCTTGCCTTTCGTCATACAACGCACATACTGGATCTACGACGTTCCCGGTGGTGAGATTCGAGGCGGCCATGCCTACCGTGAGCTTCAAGAATTTTTTATCGCTCTGTCCGGCAGCTTTGATGTGGTACTCGATGACGGAAAGGAATGTAAGACAGTTTCCCTGAACCGGTCCTATTTCGGCCTTTACGTTCCCAGCATGATCTGGCGGCATCTTGAGAATTTTGCTACAAATTCAGTGTGTTTAATCATTGCTTCTCAGCCGTATTCAAAAGAAAACTATATACGCGATTACGAATCATACCTTGAAGCCATTCGAAGGACGGACTGATGTCAGCAATAGACGACTGCAGGATTCTTCAATTACCGGCAATTCACAACCGTCAGGGCAATTTAACCCCCATCCATCCTTGGATTGATGTACCTTTTGATATCAGGCGTATTTACTATCTTTACGACGTACCGGGAGGCGCAACACGCGGAGGCCATGCCCATAAGGAACTGCAACAGCTTATCGTATCCGTCATGGGCGCATTTGACGTTATCCTTGATGACGGGAACAGCAGAAAGACCGTTCATCTGGACCGGGCATATTACGGGCTGTACATCCCTAAAATGATCTGGAGAGAGCTTGACAATTTCTCTTCCGGAGCAATTTGTCTCGTTCTGGCGTCGCTTCCTTATGATGAAACGGATTATTATCGTGATTATGATGAATACCTGCGGACACTGAAAAAATGAAACAAATACCATTCCTTGATCTCAAAGCAGTTTATTCCGAACTAAAGGAAGATCTGGATGCAGCCTACCGCCGGGTAATGGAATCGGGACAGTACGTCCTCGGCCAGGAAGTAGAAGCCTTCGAGAAAGAATTTGCTGAATACTGCAGAGTCAAACATTGTATCGGAGTCGGTAACGGACTGGATGCCCTTCATCTGATCCTGAGAGCAATGAATATCGGCTCTGGCGATGAAGTTATTGTCCCGGCCAATACTTATATAGCCACCTGGCTGGCCGTAACCTATACAGGAGCAACCCCTGTTCCCGTGGAACCGGATGAACAGACCTGCAATATCGATCTGACCCGAATTGAAGCAGCCATCACACCCCGGACCCGCGCCATTCTACCCGTGCATCTGTACGGACAGCCCGCCGACATGGATCCCATTCATGAAATCGCAGGACGCCACAAACTTAAGGTAATAGAAGACGCGGCCCAGGCGCACGGGGCAAGATACAAAGGAAGGCGGTCCGGCGGCCTTGCAGATGCCGCCGGCTTCAGTTTCTATCCCGGGAAAAACCTTGGTGCTTTCGGAGATGGCGGGGCTGTTACTACAAATAACGATGCTCTTGCAGATCATATCCGCAGTATCAGGAACTACGGTTCCCGCGTCAAATATCATCATGAAGTGAAAGGCTTTAATTCCCGTCTCGATGAATTACATGCGGCCTTTCTCAGGGCGAAATTGAGGAAACTGGACAAGTGGAACGAACAGCGAAAGAGAATCGCTGATATTTATCTGGAAGGGCTTGCAGATATAGAAGCTTTAACTTTACCGCTTGTTTCAGGCCGGACGGACCCGGTCTGGCATCTTTTTGTCGTTAGGACTTTAAAACGAGATCAACTGCAGCAACATCTTTCAGACAATGGAATTCAAACCTTGATTCATTATCCCGTACCTCCGCATAAGCAGTCAGCTTATTCTGAATTCCGGCATCTTGATTTGCCTGTTTCAGAAAAGCTTCATAGAGAGGTTTTGAGCCTTCCCATCAGCCCGGCAATGACTTATGAAGATGCCGATTATGTGGCCGGGACAATACGCAATTTTTTTAGTAGAAATAAGCAAGATATAAAGTCATAAAAGTTCAATTGATTGACGTGGTTATAATTTTGCATGAGTGAGATTGAATAGTTGAATCTTCATTTTAAAAAAACAAGAATAAATGGTTTTTTAAAAAAACTGGTTGAATATTGTTTTCGTCGCAACATCAGATATACCGTGCTGATTGTTTATTTATTTGGTCTTGTAATCAAATCTCATAGGCATATAAAACTGTATGCAATTGAGTGGCTTGATCAGAATAAAACCAATTTTATAAAAATCCTTGATCCGCAAGAATATGTCTATTCATATGGTCCTCAGGATAGTATCGGAGTCCAGCGTGCCGAGAAAGTTCGATTGCCAATGGTAAATATATATCATTTTGAAAACGCCCGAATCTCTGTTCTATCGTCATCGATCCTCCTGGATAATAAAATAATCATTGAGAGAGTGGAAGGCGTTGATGTAATAAGGTGCGATTATTCATCGGGTCATGTTTTAATTCACGATTCTGTAAATGCGCTTGTGCAAAACATCCAAATTACAAATCTTGAACAGGGGATTTTTTTAGGTGGCAACGGGGCGTTTAATTATTATCATTGGATGATCGAAATTCTTCCAAAATTGCAGTACCTGAATGAACTCGACAAACTAGGCTATGAGGGTTTTCCGCTTCTTGTCAGTGAAGATGTTGATCACATCAAATCATTTCGTGAGGCACTGAATATTATTGCCAAAGATAGACCCGTTTTGATGCTGGACAGAGACAAGACCTACTGTGCAGGCAGACTCGTATATATCAATGCACCCAACAGCCTGCCATTCAATCTCAGGCAAAATGACAAAATGAGAATTGCCGATTTCCTTATGAGACCTTCATCCATCAAATATTTACGGAATCAATTATTCATGAATGCCGGCTTCCCTCCTACTGCAAAGGAAAGTCGCAGGATTTATTTCGCAAGACGTAATGAACGCAGAGAGTATAATCAACCGGAAATTTTTGAAATATTCAGGCAACAGGGATTTCAGAAAGTGTTTATGGAAGAATTATCCCTTAAAGAACAAATATCATTGATCTACAATGCGGAAGTGCTTGCAGGTCCCACAGGCGCAGAATGGACCAACCTGATTTTTTGCCGCGAAGGCGCTAAGTGTCTGTGCTGGATGGCCGAGGGGTTTGGAGATTTTTCAGCGTTTTCAAACCTGGCAAAGATTGTTGGAGCAGATATGCGTTATATCACATTTAGAACGGCATCAAATTCCACAAGAGGTTTATATTACAAAAGCTATTTAGTGGATGCAAATAAAATAAGACGAGGACTTGACACACTACTGGGAGCAGCAGCCTAATAAATATTTGTAAAAGTATTACGGTCAAAGTAGTATATAATATTTGAGAATTCCAATCGGAAGCCAAATCAGTTAAAATTTATTTTAAAATACAATTCTCCAAAATCTCAAAATGATCTATGATGAATAAAATAATTAACGTTACATCTCCGCTGATACCACCATTGGAAGAATTTATCCCATATCTTGAGGATATCTGGGTCCGTAAATGGCTTACAAATAATGGCCATTATCATAAAGAATTGGAAAAAGAGCTTTGTAAATATCTGGGTGTCAGCCATATCAGCCTTTTTGCAAACGGTACATTGGCACTTATAACAGCCCTTCAGTCTTTAAGTATTACAGGTGAGGTCATTACTACTCCATACAGTTTTGTTGCCTCTACACATTCATTATGGTGGAATGGCATCAAACCGGTTTTTGTGGACATAGAGCCTGAAACCCTGAATATAAATCCTGAAAAGATTGAAGCAGCAATAACTCCGAAAACAACCGCAATTCTTCCTGTGCATGTTTACGGAAATCCATGCAATGCTAACGCAATACAACGGATTGCCGATACCTATAAATTGCAAGTTATCTATGATGCAGCGCATGCTTTTGGAGTAAATATCGCTGGCGAATCCATTCACAATTTTGGTAGTCTTTCAGTTTTAAGTTTCCATGCAACTAAATCTTACTCAACTATTGAGGGTGGGGCGATCGTTTGTCATGATGACAAAATGAAACGCCATATTGACGATTTGAAGAATTTTGGTTTCAGGGATGAAGTCACAGTGGTGGCGCCCGGTATTAATGCTAAGATGAATGAGGTGCAGGCGGCGTTTGGGCTGTTG
>CAZOEH010000080.1:0-10309 GCA_964578785.1 uncultured Desulfonema sp.
AATGAGGGCGATCTGACCATGGCTGCCGAAAAAGTAAACCCTGAAGCTATAAATTTCATGTCAAAGTACGGGAGAGGGCTTATATGCCTTTCCATGACGGGCGAGAAGATCGATTCGCTTGAGCTTCCGCCCATGGTTGAAAACAATACTTCCATGTTTCAGACAGGTTTTACGGTTTCCATAGAGGCGAGATGCGGTGTTACAACCGGAATTTCAGCCGCTGACCGCGCCATCACCATACTGACCGCCATAGCAGACGGCGCGAAGCCAAAGGACCTTGTCAGACCCGGTCATATTTTTCCTTTAAGAGCAAGAGACGGAGGTGTGATGGTGCGTTCCGGCCAGACGGAGGGATCCGTCGATCTGGCGCGTCTTGCCGGATTGAAACCGGCCGGAGTCATTTGTGAGATAATGGATGAAGACGGCTCTATGGCCAGAATGCCTGCTCTTGAAAAATTCAGTGAAAAGCACGGAATAGGCATTTGCACCATAGCGGATCTCATCGAATACCGGATGAGAACCGAAAGTTTTGTCAGAAGAGCGGCGGAAACGATTATTCCGACTTCATATGCCGGAGAGTTCAGAGCGATAGTATATGAAAATGATGTTGATGACTTTCTCCATATCGCGCTGGTCAAAGGGGAGATAGATCCTGAAAAGCCTGTTCTTGTCAGAGTTCATTCCGAATGTCTTACCGGAGATATATTCGGATCCCTAAGATGTGACTGTGGCGATCAGCTTCACGAGTCGATGCGAATGATTCAGAAGGAGGATATGGGAGTTCTTCTTTATATCCGCCAGGAGGGACGCGGCATCGGACTCGTCAACAAGATTAAGGCCTATGCCTTGCAGGATCAGGGATTTGATACTGTCGAGGCGAATGAAAAACTGGGTTTTAAGGCGGATATCAGAAATTACGGCATCGGCGCCCAGATTCTGGTTGATCTCGGCGTAAGGAAGATGAGGCTTATAACGAACAATCCCAAAAAGATGGTCGGGCTTGATGGATACGGATTAAGCATTGTTGAACAGGTCGGGATTGAAATTGAGGCGAATAAATATAACAAGTGTTATCTTGAATGCAAGAAGCTTAAAATGGGGCATCTCATCAATGTTGATGTTGCTCCTTAAGCTCATAACTTTTTGATTTTTTCTAAAAACATGGAGGAGGATATGCCTAAAATTATCGAAGCCAGGCTTATTGCTGAAGGCAAGAAATTTGCAATTGTAGCAAGCCGGTTTAATGATTTTATTACGGACAGGCTCGTCAGTGGAGCCGTTGACGCGCTGCAGAGATCAGGGGCAAAGGAATCCGATATTGAAATAGTAAAGGTGCCGGGTTGTTTTGAAATTCCTCTTGTTGCAAAGAAAATGGCGGCAAGAAAGAAATATAATGCCATTATCTGCCTTGGGGCTGTTATCCGCGGAGCAACACCGCACTTTGATTATGTGAGCGCCGAAGTTTCCAAAGGAATTGCCATGGTCGGGCTGGAGGCATCGGTCCCGGTCATTTTCGGAATAATAACCGCAGATACGATAGAGCAGGCAATCGAGCGGGCAGGCACCAAGGCCGGAAACAAGGGATGGAGCGCCGCGATATCCGCCGTTGAAATGGCAAACCTCATAGAAATCGTCGATCAAGCGTAGAAATGGGAATCCGCCGCAGGTCAAGAGAGCTTGCCATGCAGGCTCTTTTTTATATGGATAAGTGCAGGGATAATTCGGAAGGGAAACTGAAGCTCTTCAGCGATAATTTCAATCCAGCAGAAGAGATTCTTCCTTTTTTTGAAAGGCTTGTGCGGGGGGTTGCATGCTCCGAGCAGGAGATTGATTCCATAATAGAACGGTTTTCCAGCAACTGGAAAATAAGCCGCATGTCGTGTGTCGACAGGAATATCATGAGAATAGCGGTGTATGAACTTCTATGGTGCAGCGATATTCCCGCCAAAGTGTCTATAAACGAGGCAATCGACATAGGAAAAAAATACGGAACTGAAGAGTCGGGGCCGTTTATCAACGGCATCCTCGACAGTATCCGGGATGCAATAGAAAAAGAAATTATTAAAGTAAATAATTAGACTTCAGGCTTTTAGACTGTAAACTGTAAGCCGTAGGAGAATGGTTCTGACCGGAAAACCCTGACGGCCTATAGACTAATAGGCTGCAGCCTGTACGGGAGGTTGATTTGATAATAAAAGATTTGACTCTAGGGCCGATAATGGCAAACTGTTTTATTATAGGCTGTGAAACCACAAAAGAAGCTGCTGTTATCGATCCGGGTGATGAGTCGAATAAGATTCTGATGGCTCTTGCCGGGCTTAAACTAAAAGTTAAATACATAATAAATACCCACGGCCATTTTGATCATGTGGGAGCAAACAGAAAGATGAAAGAAGCCACAGGCGCGGATATTCTGATACACAGCCTTGATGCTCCTATGCTCACCCATCTTTCGGCAAGCGCTTCGGCGTGGGGGCTTCATGCTGATGATTCTCCGCTTCCGGACCGGATGCTAAAAGACGGTGACGAAATAAAAATCGGGAATATCACCCTGGAAGTAATTCATACGCCGGGACATACGCCGGGCGGAATTGCCCTTTATTCCGACGGATGCGTTTTTGTCGGAGACACACTGTTTGCAGGATCAATAGGGCGCACAGATTTTCCTGGCGGTGATTTTGATACTCTCATATCGAGCATAAGAAATAAACTTTTTGTTCTGGGAGATGATGTGAGAGTTTTTACCGGGCACGGTCCTGAAACAACCATCGGTGATGAAAAGAGGCACAATCCTTTTGTGGGAGTCAGATAAAAGAGTCCTTTCCCCGCCCCCACTCTTCAGATGCGGACTCCGCCGCAACGGGCTTTTACGTAAGAGCCTGTTCGCAGGCTTTATTCAAAGTTGGTAATTATGTTTGACATGCGCAAACCTGCCTGATAAAGACATACTCGTTTTATCAATAAATCATATTCAATTATTATGTTCTTCCCGACGCATGCATTCGCATTTATGGCATTGATTAAGATCTTTGCCTTTTATCATATTTGTATTTTATTCAAATTATTATCCGCGTAATAACTAACCGGGCGATAGCGATGACCCGTAGGAAATGGTGTCGGTTCAATTATTTGCGTTAGCATTTTCGGCTCAATTATTTGACTTGGAGAATTGCTATGCTTAAGGGAAAAATCTTTACGCTAAGTCTTTCCTGGATAATTCTCACATTATGTCTATACGTAACCCTTCCGGCACATGCGGATAATAGTTGTCCTTTACCTATCCCATCTAGTCCGGGTAATGCTTCGTTTCCGGAGAATTGGCGTGATACCTGCGAAAGCAGTACAATTACTTGGAATGATGCAAACTCAGCAAATGATCTTGCAAGAAACTCTTTTCGTGTTTTAACAATAATTGAAGAATCAGGGGCGGGAGGGCCTTATACATGGTCAGTAAGTGGATCAGGATTTTCTTTGGAAAATACTAACCCTACGGGAACTTCCAACACTCTTTATACTGATGGGACTGCCTGTGGAACGGCAACTATTACTGTTACAGGATGTAATGGAACGACAGAAATTACCGGCTATGTTCGTTGTGCTACTGGACGTTGGGTTATTACAGGAAGTATAACATCTTGTCCGTTTAGCTGTACGCCTCCGGCAACTTGTATTTCTAACCAATATAAGTGTTATTGCCCAAATACTGGAACAGTGTCACCAACAAATGGCCATGTTTCTTGGGGACCGGTCAATTTCCCTGCCTCTGGCCCTCCATATACATATACGCTTAATAATATGGGTTATTACTCCACAAAAGCAGCAGCTATGGCGGCAAGAGACGCTATGGGTTTAACTTTTCTCTCTGACGCAAATAGTAGGTCTGAACTGGCTGATTATACTGGACCTTGTTATTGGAAAGCTGCTGCCTGTGTTGATACATCTGTTTCTTATCCACGACCTTACTACGGCTTTTTCTATCAACAAAGTGGTACAGCTTGTCAAGCCGCTGGAGTAGATTGTGAAGTATACACATGGGAGTGCGAATGATCTGAACAAAATTCCTTTTTAGGTAAAATCAAGCTACAAGTACACTAATTGATCTATGACGGAACACTTCACGGGAGAGATTTACAGCTAAATAGATTTTCTGTTTAATGCTTATATTTTTTTCAGCTTCTGCAAGATCGCCTTTAGAGATTTTGTTAAAAGCTGATCTGAATGAAAACCATCATGGTAAAAGAGAAGTCCCGTAGTAAATGGAGTCGGTTTATAATTTTCTTGCAGTTCGTTTTAATAATTTAGAAATAGGAATTAGTTATGCTTAGGGGAAAATTCTTCACACAGTATCTTCCATGGATGATTATTACATTGTGTTTGTACTTAACTCTTCCAGTAAATGCGGATAATAGTTGTCCTGTACCCGTACCAACTAATCCGGGCAATGCTTCGACTCCGGAGGATTGGCACGACACTTGTGGAAACAGTAAAATTGTCTGGAATGATCCGGTTTCAGATGACACTATAGCAAGAAACTCAAGTTGTACTGTAGCAATAACAGACGCTTTGGGCAAGGGAGGGCCGTATACCTGGTCAGTTAGCGGTAATGGTTTTTCGTTGAAGAATGATCCCCCAAGCAATGGGCTTACCAATACTCTATATGCAAATGGAACTGCCTGCGGTACGGCAACTATAACTGTTATCGGATGTAATGGAACGACAAAAATTACCGGATATGTTCGTTGTACTACTGGAACTTGGGTTACTACTCAGACTAATGGCCCAGACTGTCCTTGGGGCGGTGCTATAGAGCCTGATTCTTATTCTGTTATAAGTATTAACCATGTAATAGGTTATAAAACTATTAATAAATGGAAAGTTACTGTAAATTATACTTGGTGCGCTTCTCGAGACCCTGTTGGACCAAGTTGTGCTAGTTGGAATCAGCTTTATGGAGCATATCCTTTAGGCCTTGAACCGGTATTGGCTCATTTTGTCGCAAATTCCGGGCCTTGTTGTGGGTCAAGTTGCAACGAGTGTTTAACTTTTAAATATTATGATGCAAATCAGGATTGGCCGGGTGTAACGGCAAAGAATAACGGTGCTTACGAAACAGCAGCTCTTGGGATAGCGGGGCATGTTCTTATAATAGGCACTTACCCGGCATATTGTAATGCTGCATATCCTTATCGCATTGTTTCATCTCGATTAACTTTTTGGAAAACAGCAATCACCGTTCAAGAATGGCGATGTTCTTAAAATGATTTCATTAAAACTATGCTTTTTAAGAGGATAATTATTTTCAGGGTTAAGTGAATTCAACCTCAAAGCGCACCTTTTATTTTATGCCGGAAGACTTCATAGGAAGTCCGAAAGAATGTATGGTTTATAACTAATTTTTTATTATGCAAATGAAAAGTCTGCTTTAGGGATTTTGCTGAATTATGTTCCGTATAAACCCAACCGGGTATAAGAGGAGTCCTTCGATGAAAAGAGTTTTTCTCTATCTGATAATTTTCGCCGGATTGACTATTACCTGTCATTTAAGCGCATTTGAGTTTCTCGATCTCACTGTAAATACGGCATCAGCGCTTGATCTTGGTATCAACGATGATGAGCAGGAAGGAGGAGGAGGCCTTGTCGGCGGCAATATCCGCATACTAAACGGCAATGTTATAGAGTCCAGAAACGATATGCAATTTCCTTCTCCCAATAAAATAGGATTGTCATTTGCCGCCTTTTATAACAGCCGGTCCGGGAATATGGGCGCCCTTGGATACGGATGGACACATAGTTTTGAAGCAACTCTTGATCCGGATTATCTGTTCGGAGAGGAGGAACTCGTCAGGATCACAGATGAAACCGGAGCTGCCCGGTTTTTTTTAGAGTCATCCCCCGGACAATATCAGGGTTATTTCGATGAACATACGAAAATCATAAATGAATCGGGAGAATATGTCTGGTATCGGCAGGATGGCTCACGATATGGTTTCAGCCCCCAGGGAAGGCTTATCTGGGTTGCAGATGAAAAAGCAAACAGGATAGAAATATCCTATGGTCCAAACGGCCATATATCGACGGTAACAGACATATCCTGCGGCAGAACTCTTGCTTTCAACTATAACGGCAATAATTTTCTTGAAAGCATTACAGGCCCCGTCACTACCGCAGTAACTGACGGAATATGGGTGCGATACGGCTATGACGCAAATAACAATCTTACAGACGTAGCATTCTCCGACGGTTCGGGATTTGATTACGGGTATACCGACTCGGGATATATTCACAATCTTACCGAAAAGAAGAATAAGGCAAATCATCTGTTAAACACCTGGACATACGACAGCGAGGACAGGGCAATAAGCAGCTTCAGAGTGGACGGAACCGGAGTAACGGTCAGTTATGATAGTAATACCCAGGTAACTGTTACAGATGCCTATGGCACATCAAGAATTTATACTATAGATGGCGAAGATAATATGAAAAGGGTAGCTGCCATGAGCGGCACGGCAGGAACCCCATACAGCCGGAACAACGCGGTAAGATGGGAATATGACGCCGATATGAATCTTGTTGAGATCGAATACGCAGGCGGCGCCATAAACCTTTATCAGAACCATGATGAAAGAGGAAATCCCGGAACTTTCATTTTGGCATCGGGTGCTCCTGAACAAAGGAACATCTACTACACCTATCATCCTGATATGAACGTACCTTTGACGAGGACTGAAGCAAGTGTTTTGGGTTCCGGCAACAAAGTAACCATCTGGGACTATGATAATGACTATAACGGCACACCCAATGAAAACCCGGCCGGAAATCTGTGCCGGGTAATCGAGCAGGGTTTTACGGTTAATGATACAGGCGCTGTTGTTCCCTATGAATATGTGACAAAGCTAACCTATAACAGCAAAGGCAGGGTTCTTTCTGTTGACGGTCCGATCCCCGGAACAGCAGACACGGCAACCTTTGCCTATGATCCTGCAACAGGAGATCTGACATCCATTATCAACCCCCATACAGGCAGCACCCTCTTTCAGAACTATGATAATGCTGGTCAACCCGGCCGGATAACCGATGTAAACAATCATGCAACCGATTATACCTATGACGCCAGAGGAAGGTTGACGAACACCTTCCATGCGGCTGATTCGAGCACAGGCAGCGTCTCATATAATACCGCAGGGCTCATAGAATCCACCACCGATGAGGATGGCGTTAACACAGGTTATGCTTATGACACGACATACGGGAGGCTGCAGCGGATTACCGATCATGAGAACAACTATATCGAGCACTTGTACGATGCAACCGGCAATCTGACTGATAAGAGTTACTACACCGCCGGAGCAACCCGCACCGGCTGGAAGCGCTTTAACTATCAGCATCCGGTTATGCCAGGAAAACTCTATAGAGAAATCAAACACGACGACACATTCATGGAATATGCCTATGATCCGAGAGGCAATCTGTCCGGCGTGACCGATTTTAAAGGAAATATCACAACTTATGAATATGACGCCTTAAATCGGTTAAGCAGGGTAATTCAGCCCGGCAACCTGATAACACAGTACACCTACGACACTCATGGCAACCTTCAAACAGTGACGGACGGCAACTCCAATACAACAACATACCAGTATGATGATATGAGAAGGCTTATTGAAACAATTTCGCCTGATACCGGTGTGATAAAATATGCCTATGATGAGGCCGGGAACCTTAAGAGAAAAGAAGATGCCAAAGGCCTTGTGGTGCAATACGTATATGACAATCTTAACCGGCTGACCAATGTTCAATATCCTGATTCATCTGAAAATATATCCTATACATATGACCAGGGAACAAATAGTATAGGCTTCAGATCGGGTATGACGGATCAATCGGGAACCATGAACTTCGGATATGACGCGAGAGGAAGGCTCACGGACAAGATCAGCACGATAAGCGGCCATACCTATCCCGTATCAAGAGCATATACGCCCGGGGGAAGGGTAAGCGTAATTGCATATCCCACAGGTAGGACAATTGATTATCAGAGAGGCGGTTGCGCGTGCAATGTGAGCTCCGTAACAACCGCTCTTGGCGGAAACGTTGTTACTTTAATGAATAATCTTACCTACCGGCCGTTCGGAGGAGCAAGCGGCATGGATAACGGCGCCGGAGGCATTATAGGCAGCGTGTCTGATCTGTCAGGAAGAGTAACGGTGTCCAATCCCGGCGCTGTTCACGAGAAGACATACACTTATGACAACAACGACAACCTGACCTCAATAAGCGCCCCTTCAACGCCCTGGCAGAGCCGTACATACGGATATGATGCCATAAACAGGCTGATTCATGCAGAAGGGCCATATGGCACCATAGATTACACTTATGATAATGTTGGAAACAGACTTACAAAGACAGAAGGAGACGTAACAACTACATACACATATTATCCAGGTACGAACAGGCTGCACGAGATCGTTACAGGCGCAGAAACTGTCATTGGCAGTAAGCTTTTTACGTATAACCAGGACAACCGCCTTATACGGGCAGAGGAAAACAGTGTTATCCTAGGAGAGTACATCTACAACGGCCTCGGGCAGAGGATAATCAAGAACGCCGGTGGAGTTACAACGGTGTTTCATTACGATTTTGATGGCAATATAATTGCTGAAAGCAACTTAAGCGGCAGCATCTCAAGAGAATATCTTTACAAAGGCAGCAGCCGGCTTGCCATGGTTGATGTTGGAAGCGGAGCGATGTATTATTACGGCAATGATAAGCTGGGTACACCACAGATTATGACCGATTCTACCAATACTGTTGTCTGGGAAGGAGAATACAAGCCTTTCGGAGAAGCGGATGTGAATCCGAATTCTACCGTGGTGAATAATTTCAGGTTCCCGGGTCAATATTATGATGCCGAGACCGGGTTGCATTATAATTATCACCGGTATTATGATCCTGGTATGGGGAGGTATCTGACACCTGATCCGATTGGGCTGGATGGTGGAATCAACCTCTTTGCTTATGTCCTAAATAATCCGGTGAATTCAGTTGATCCGCTTGGATTCGAAGGAATGTCTCTTTCCGGTCCAGTTCCTCTTCCAATTTATCTGCCGAAAACACCCGCACAGCAAGAAGCGGATAGACAGTTATCTAATGCTTTTTACAATGCCTGGATGGATTATGTCCATCCACCATTGATAGCATCTGGTGATTTACTTTACGGTGGTGGTCTTGGAGAATCGATTTATGATTCCATACACAATGACCCTCCTGTTTGTGAAATGTCAAGAGGGAAGGGGAAAGGCGATAAAGGTTTGTGGAGTGCGCCTGGTATGCCTGGATGGAAAAATCCGGCTAGCAGGAACACTCATGACCCAGATTGGTGGACTGATAAACCGCCCGATTATGATAAATGGTCGAAATGGAAAAAAATATGGTGGAATCTTAAAAAAGCTTTTGGACCAGGATCTGGTGCTGGTGGAGTTGGCATATAATTTATGTGTGAAGAAATGAGCTTTCAAATAATTGAATCTTACAGTAACTGCGGTGTTGATGTTGCAAAAATTATAAGAAGAATAATTAGATTTGCCCCACAAAGTAGCATCAAAGATCTGAAAATAATAAGGTTAGTAGATAAAGATAGTTACTCAAGAGGATTTGGCTGCTATTTCAAAAAGGAAAAAGAAATTAGAATATTTGTTAAGGAAATTATTGACTGGCAGCCGTGGATACTTAAAAAGACAATTATTTTCCCATATTTAACAATTGCGGTGACATTGGGCCATGAGATTGATCACCATGTTAATAGAAATAATGAAAATATTGATATGGAAAAATCTGCAGCTATAAATGCATTAAAATATGTTTATCCATCTTTTGGAATATTTAAACCCGTAGTCAAAATTATTTTATTTTTCGTTGATTTATTCAAAAGAAAGAAAATAAAGAGAGGAGAGAAATAGATAAAGTTGGATTAGGGGGAATAGTGGTTAATTGGTGAATTCAACTTCAAAGTGCACCACTTAAGATAACTATAAGACATGACAAGGTCTCTGGTAGTATAAGAAGCTTGATCGATCTTATACCCGGAAAGAGCCTGTAACCAAAGCAGAGGTGTCTATGGAAAAAAATAACATCGGAAAGATAAAAACATTAAAACTCCTCATCTGGATAATGTTGTTGCTATTGACACTTTCTGCCCCTGCAGAAACAGCCACCTTGATCCAATACACTTATGACTCAAACGGCAACCTGCTGAGCGTTTATGCCCGAGATTTGACGCCGCCTATACTGACACAGGTAACGCCCGTACCCA
>CAZOEH010000081.1:0-10268 GCA_964578785.1 uncultured Desulfonema sp.
GTTCAGAAGAATCTGCTCTACCCGCCGGCGATCGCCGGTAATATTTTCAATTCCGGGAGTTATTGAGAATGCAAGCGCAACTCCTTTTTTTTCTGCAAGCGGGCGCGCACTCTCAACAGCCTTTTCAATGATTTGACTAAGGCTGAATTTTTCATGCGCCATCTGCATCTGCCCTGCTTCAATCTTGGATATATCAAGAATATCATTAATAAGGGAGAGCAGGTGTTGCGCGCTCCCGCGCACCATGTTCAGTTGTTTTTTCTGCTCATCATTTAAAGGCCCGACAATTCCCTGCAGAATTATACCCGTAAAACCTATTATCGAATTAAGCGGAGTCCTCAGTTCGTGCGACATGGTGGCAAGGAAAGCGGATTTCAGCCTGTCAGCCGATTCGGCATGTTCTTTTGCAACGGCAAGCTCATTGAGTGTCCGAATACGATCTTGAATCTCCGCAGAGAGCTTCTCATTCGCGGCCTGAAGTTGTGATGTACGGTCTTCCACCATTGTCTCAAGGTGATCCCTGTGTTCTATGAGGTCTGCCTCGGTATCTTTCAATGATTTGTAGGTTATCCTGAGGGTCTTTATCATCTGGTTATATGAATTTGCCAATAATCCGATTTCATCTTCAGATTTAATATCAATGCTGCGTTCAAGATCAGATGTCCCTGCGATATAATCCGTTTCATCTATGAATTTCTTTAATGGTCTCACTATATAAATATCAAGTCCGATCAGGGTAAGAATACTCAATAAGATAAGGCCGATCAACAACCCTGAAACCCTCATCACGATCCGGGAAATGATTGGCTGTTCAATATTTTCAGAAGGTATAAGAACGGCTATCTTCCAGTTCAGTTCCGTGGAATTGATGAAAAACACATAATTTTTCTTATTCTCAATATTTACATAAGCAAATCCCTGAACGGCATGCGTAAAAATTTTCATAAAATCGGGAGAATAACTTTTTATGTTTTTAAAAAGCATGTCCTTGCTTAATCCGGCCAGAACCACTCCGTTTCTGTCTGTAAGAATTATCCTGCCGTGGGGATTGGTCTTAAAATTTGAAATATAGTTCGTTAATTTCACCAGCGTCACATCAGCGCCGACAACTCCGTAAAATATGCCGTTTTTATCGACAAGCGCCCTGACAACGCCTATGTTGACATCAGAACTCGTGAGGGAAGGGTATGCCTCGGTTTTCATGACTCTCCCGGGATTGTTTTCAGCCAGTTTATACCATGGGCGTTCCCTGGGATCGTAAAGGGTGGGACGTTCCCGTTTGTGAGATCTCACAAAACTGCCGTTTTCCCTCCCCATATATACCGAGTTGACGTAAGGGTGTGTAACTCGATAATTATTCAGAATATCGATAATTTTCTGTTCGGACTCCCGGATATTATATTTATATGTTTTTTCATCGGCATTAAGAAAGCTCGTGAAATCGCGGTCATCCTTTGACCGTACCGTTTCACTTGCCGCCAGAGAATTCACGTCGCTTTCCACCTCGTCAAAAAAAGCACTCAGAGAAAAATCAAGATGCTGAAGCTGGCTTGTTATGTCTTCACGGATCGAACTTAATCTGTCTTCCCAAAGTGTGAAATAAAAAATCCCTCCCAGAGCAACCATGATCAATATTGTACTGACAGTATAAAGGGATAACAATTTGGCCTGAAGTTTCATTTTGACTTGCCTCCAAATTGACTCTTTACTCAGAAGCCGAATATCGAAATTCGTACTTCGGACTTCGGACTTCGTTTTTCGTACATCGAATCAAAAAAGGATCCAAGGGTTCCCGCCATACCGCTTGGCGGGCCTTCGGCAGGGTTCAAGTGAAAAACCCTGACGACTGCTCCCTGGTCACAGTCCACTGATTACTGACTACTGATCCCTGACCACTGTTCCCTGCCTTCCCTTATCAAACCAGTTGATACCCTTTTTCAAGAAACAATCTCAGGCAGGCATCAACGGCTTTATCATCAAATAAAATTCCTCTGTTTTTCCTGATCTCCTCAAGAGCATCATCAATGCCGCGCGCGGGTCTGTATGGCCGGTTCGAGCCAATGGCTTCAACTACATCGGCCACAGCGATTATCCGGGCTTCCAGGAGAATCTCTTCACCTTTTAATCCGGAAGGATATCCGGAACCATTGAGTCTTTCATGGTGCTGCAAAACAATATTTGCTATAGGCCATGGGAATTCAATATCTTTCAGAATATTGAATCCTGCAAGCGGGTGGATTTTTATCAGGCGGTATTCAATGTCACTCAACATTGAAGGTTTGCTCAAAGTCTCGGACGGAACCATCAGCTTGCCTATATCGTGAATGATTCCGGCCATGCGTATACCGTCTATCCGGTTGTTTTCAAGACCCATCTCTTTCGCAATGGCGCGGGAAAGATCCGCCACTCTTCTCTGATGCCCGGCAGTATATGGATCCCTGGTCTCCACGGTAACCGCAAGCGCCTGAATGGTTCCGCCCAGCGCCGCCCTTAACCGTATAAAGCTGTTATTTAGTTCTTCTTCCGAATGCTTCCGCTCCGTTATATCTCTTACAATTCCTCTGAATCCTTTTATAACTTTATCTGAATCCGATATAAGAGACACAACCATTTCAACAGAACATTTTGAACCATCCTTCCTGATAAGCTCCCAGTCAAATGCCCTGGTGGGTATTCCTGTTTTATATACCTTGCTAAAGACCTTGAATATTTTTTTGGCATTTTCATCATCCGCATATTTGCGGTTATTCGTACCCATCAACTCATCACCGGAATATCCTATTATCCTGCACGTTGAATCGTTAAAAAATGTAAAATTACCGGCGGTATCAACTTCAAAATAACCATCTTCGATATTTTCAAGGATGTTTCTGTATTTTCTCTCACTTTCCCGAAGCGCTTCCGCCGATCTGGAGGACTTGTAATTAATTACCAGCGGAACTATAATAAAGATAAATACCAGGATTGTTAAAATTACACCGGCAAACCTGTATATTAATACTCTTCCCGTTGTCGTCATCAGAACAATCGACCATCCTTCAGGATTGATGATACTGCGTGAAGCAATATAGTTTGTTCCGTATAATGTTATTTCCATACCGTCCGTGACCTCACGGGGCAGAATGGAATCAAACTCTTTTTCACCGAACTGTTTCGATTTAAGCAGGGCGGACTTTGCCTCTATGCTTACCGGCCAGAGGCTCCTGAAATTCATCTCCTTCCTTCCGGATAAAAATATAACACCGTTAGGATCGATGACAAAAAAATACGGGTATTTGACCAGATGGTTTTCTTCTGCGTCAACATCCAGCTTGATCACTGCTGCCCCGATAATCGCACCTTTGGCGTCCCTGACGGGATAACTCGCGTAGAAACCTCTTTTCAATGAAGTGGCGCCGAGAGCAAAATACCGGCCCTGGGCGCCATTGATAGCCTGCGTGAAGTATGGCCGGAATTGATAGGATTTACCCACAAAACTGTCAGGATTATTACGGTTGGAAGAAGCTACCGCCATCCCATCGCTGTCCATGAGATAACAGGCCGAACTCTCAAGGCCCTCGTTATACCTGTCCAGAACTGAGTTGGCATTCGCGATATCATGTTCTTTTCGGGAGATGAGCGCCGACACAATACACGGAGATCCTGACAGCAATTTAACGGCTCTCTCAATTTTATCAAATTCGGCTGTCAAATGAGAAGAATGTAATGATATATTCGACTCGTTATATTCGACTATCTCCTGCCTTGCCTTATCGTCAAGATATCCGGTTACAAACCATCCTCCGACAGCCACAAGAAGCAGGAGTACCAGGCAGGATATCAGCCAGATGCGGCTGGATAGAATTTTTCCGACTTTGTCAGAAATCATTGATCGAATCTCCTTAAAATAAAGGGGTCAAGGGGTCGGGGATTCCCGCCATACCGCTTGGCGGGCCTTCGGCAGGGTTCAAGTGGAAAATATTCCCGGCTACCGGCCGCTGATCCCTGACCCCTGACAACCGATCCCTAATATTCGATATTCGGTTTCTTTACGCTGAAAGCGTAAACCAGAAGGTGGCTCCTTCTCCTGTTTTCCCTTCCGCCCATACTTTGCCGCCGTGCCGGTGTACTATTCTCCGGACATTCGCAAGACCTACTCCCGTGCCATCGTAATCCTCCGCGCGGTGAAGACGCTGAAACAGGCCGAAGAGTTTATCGACATACTTCATGTCGAAACCGGCCCCGTTGTCTCTTACAAAAACGCATACTTCACCATTATCTCCGCAAACGCTTCCTATTTCGATTATCGCCTTGTCGCATTTTCTTGTATATTTGAAAGCATTCGAAACAAGATTGACAAGCACCTGCCGGATCATGGCGGAATCGCCGTAAACCTCCGGAAGTGGTCCGACCTTCCAGTCGACATCTCTGCCTCTGGTGTCCTCATGATATTCTTTCAATATCTCCTTCACAAGGATGTCAAGATTCGTCCTCCTTTTCATCATCTCCGTCCGGCCCATCCGCGAAAAGGTGAGAAGATCATCGATCAGTCTTCCCATTCTGATCGTGGAATCGGTAATGACTTTCAGGTAATGCTTGTTTTTTTCATCAAGATATCCTGAAGCGCGTTTGTTCAGTAGCTCCGCAAATCCGGTTATGTGCTGCAGCGGCCCCCTGAGATCATGCGAAACAGAATAACTGAACGCCTCAAGTTCTTTGTTAGCCGCTTCAAGCTGGGCGGTGCGGTCTTTCACCCTCTGCTCAAGTTCGGCGTTCAGCTTCGTTATCTCTTCTTCAGCCAGTTTCTGATCCTCCACCACGCTTAAAAGCACCAGGCGCGCCTTTTCCGCCGATTCAAGCATCCGGCGTCTTTCTTCATGCGCCGTCTGCATCCGCACTTCCGTCTTCCTGGATTCCGTAGTATCCCACACTATCGATATCATCAGCTTTTTATCCGGAATCGGGATATTCCTCGCGGTAATGTAAACCGTCTCTTCTCCCTTGCGTGTAATCGGCACATCCACCCAATACATACGATTCGGGTCGCCGCTTGCGCAATCATTCAATATCCTCCGCTTCATTTCCTCTCTGAATTCAGGCTCCTCATAAACCGCATTCCAGAAGGCATCCGGCTCGCCAAGCGCCTCCCGCGTTATTCTGTAACAGTTCAGAAAATTATCGTTCACATAATTGAATTGAACAGCGGGATCAACGGAGTTTACGGCTACACCTATGGGAAGATTCTCTATGACCGCGTTGATAAAGACTTCTCTTTCCAGTAAATCCTTCTCAGCGCGCATGCGTTCAGTTATATCCCTGTTTACAATAATGGCGCCGTCTATGTTGCCGGCATCATCCAGCACGGGGGCCGTATAATTGAGAATGATTTTCTTATTCCCGTTGAACGCATCTATCTCCAGCATTTCATCCTTGATCGTAACTCCTTTGTTAATCGTATGTGACAGGGCCCAGTCATCAGGAGCTACATCTTCGCCTGAAGGGAGTCTCCTTGCATTGAAGAGACCGCATTCCCTCTGACCCACACCCGGTTCTGCTCCCCAAATCTTCAAACCGGCCGGATTTCCATAAAGCAGTTTTCCTTTTTTATCGGCAATCCACAACCCCACCGGCAGTATGTCGAATATCTTTTGCAGCAGGTTGCGGTTCCTTCTAACTTCTTTTTCAGCCTGTTTGTGTTCGGCTATCTCCCAGGCAATATCCGCCAGGTAGGATACTATTTCGACATCTTTTTCAGTGTAATTTTCAGGTTTGTTGCCTATGCCGAGAATCGCAACAATTTTATCCGATCTAATGATGGGCACAACAAGTTCCCTGATTACTGCGGCATGACCCTCGGGCAGACCCTTTCGATGCGGAAGGGAATTGTAATCGTTATGGATAACCGGTTTTCTTTCGTGTACGCAATCAACCCATACACCGGCCTTATCGATGCCGTAATGCATTCCATCCCCTTCTGCTTTGCAGAATTCCTTCGTCGTTCGTGTTGACCAGGCGTGGAGCGATAGTGTTTTCTGGTCCTTCTCGACAAAATGGTAAAACCCTATGGCACTCCCGGTCAAGTCACATACCTCATCGAGCGCTTTCTGAAGCAATTCATCGAGCGAATGGGATATCGAATACTCGAATAAATTTAATCGGATACGGATAAGTTTACCGGCAAGCTCGCGTTCGTCCATCACACTGATCAGCTCCCGCCGCGACTCTTCGGCTGATTCCAGCAGCCGGCTCATCTCATTCTGCGCTTTTTTGAGATCCGATTCAAGACGTCCACTGTTTAACGTTATAAAACCAAACGTCGAGGCTATGCCGAATAGCCCGATAATTATAAAGGTAGCGGCCTGAAGCCGGCTGGGTGAAAAAAAATCATGCAAACCGGGATTTAAGTATGTAATCAGGGCGCGGAGAATCATGAAAAGGCTCAGGAAAGCAAAGAAACTGCCGGTAAGATAGAAAGTCGGCCGCAAACCCTGATCTACATTCCTGAAAAGTTCGACTGCCCCCAGACCGAATACTGTCCCCAGTAATATTGAAACAATTATTATTCGCACTTCAATATCGTTATTTACGAAGGTAAAATATGACTGCAGCGCTACAATTGTAATAAAGAGCGCGGCACATAAGCCTTTCCGGAATCCACGGCCGCGGAAGATACGGATCCCCTCGGAGAAAAGCAGAGCAGCGAGCATCATTATCGCATTGGCCGCTACAACTGAAAAAATATCCGGTATGATCCCTCTCAGGATAATCAAAAGAAATGCGGCCGTAAAACCGGCGTTTCCGGCAGCCCAGAGATCAAACCCCGGATAGGTCCTGCGTGTCTGCATAATGAAGATCATGCTGATACTGAGAATTACCGATATCGCCACCACCATAATCACGATGGTACTGGTGTCCAATATTATGGATTGCATTTTGATGCCTCCGCAATTGTCAGTAACCAGTTATCAGTTATCAGTGACCAGTATTTGTAAAGTATTCCGCGGCGGATTCACGAACCACTGATGGAGTATCGCCACAAAAGGAATCCGCTTTTTGAATCATTGAACTCAGCATTCGGCCGATTTCGGAAAGCGAACTGTTAAGCTTTCCGGCCAGCTCTTCAGTCAGATAACCGCAGTCAGTCGCAATATCGATCCGGTGTTGGGTTTCCTGCTGTTCACCATCTGCGTCTGTGAGTTTGCTGATAAAATGCCTCTCATAAAGCCTCTTCGCCCATGCCTCCGCAATTTGCGCCCCTACGGAGCGCGATGAACGACGAATCTGATCGGTTAGTGAGTATCTCTCTTCTTTAGGGAATCCCTTAGTAATCTCAAAAATACGTTTCGCCACGGTACTGGCTTTCTGGTAGACTAAGAGATCCCTGAAGCCCTTTGCATGACCCAACTCCGTCATCCTTATCCCCCGTTTCTGTTAACTGATCACTTGCCCCTGTTCACTGATTACTGATTACTGATTACTGATCACTGATTACTGATTACTGATTACTATCTTTCCCCACGCTTGCATACCGCGCCGGCCGTCCGGCTTTTACCAGCAGTTCATTTACTTCGCGCTTCAGGTCTATGATGCGAATTTCACGGCCCATTACAGCTTCGTTCCAGCGGCGCAGTTCATTAAGCTGCTCTTTGAGCTGCTCCTCCGCCCGCTTGCGCTCGGTGATGTCGTGCGCTGTGGAGAGAGCTCCGGTTACATTTCCCTGTTCATCTTTCAGCACCCGGCACCACCATGCAAGCAGTTTCTTTTCACCGTCCCGCCGCCTCTGCCAGCTTTCAACGTAGATTACGTTCTCTATGCCGTTGAAAAGAGGCTTCACCTGATCATAAATGTCCTGCTCCCCTTCAAAATAATAGGCGGCATCCCTCCCGATCACGTCATCTCCGAAAAATTCAAAGCCCGCTCCGTTCGCCCATGTGTATACCTTGTTTGCGTCCACCTCCATGATGATATCCGGAATGGCCGACAGAAGAGCCTCCTGGCGGGCAGAGAGAGAAAGCAGAACATCCTCATTCAGCTTCATTCCGGTGATGTCCTGAATAACCGCGATCTGACGGGTCGGAGATTCTTCCGGCGCCCACATCGCGGACACCGAGAGATTCACCCATACGATCTTTCCATCCTTTTTTATATAACGCTTCTCTCTTGTAAATTCACGGATCCCTCCTGATTTAAGCAGGGCTATGTTCTCCAGATCCGCCTGAATATCATCCGGATGAGTAATGGCATATATTGTCGTCGCAAGCATCTCTTCTTCGGAGAACCCGACAATGTCACAGTATCTGCGGTTTATCTTTATGAAACGGCCCGTTCCGGTGTCCACTTCGGCCACACCTGCCGCGGCCTGCTCAAAGAGAGCCCGGAATCTTCCTTCACTCTCTTTCAGGGCCTTTTCCGCCTGCCTGCGTTCCGTAATTTCCTTCTGCAGATTCTCAACTGAAGTGTGTGTTTTCTTGAGTTTTGCCGCCATTTCATTTGTCGCATGGGCAAGATTACCCAGTTCGTCATCGCGATAGATGTTTATGCGGTATTCCAGGTTGCCGCCGCCGATCACCTCCGCTCCTTCGGCAAGCAGATTCAGAGGCCTGCTGATTTTTCGCGAGAAGAATATGCTCAGAAAGCCGGCCGTTATACAAATAACGACAACGCTTCCGGCTGCTATCCATCCAAGGCGCACAGCAGGAGCAAAAGCCTCGGACTGGTCTATTTCGGTAATAATGCACATCCTGAATTCGGGCAGCCACTTGTAGGCTCCGATAACCGGCTCTCCGCGATAGTCATTGTAAAAACCGACTCCGTCTTTTCCTGAAAGACCAGCCTCTATACCCTCTGTACGGACAGCCTTTTTAAGGATATAGTTTTCGCCAAACCGCGGCTCGGTGACAAAGAAGTTGAAACTGTTCACAAGGTATGTATCCAGAGTTCTGCTTCTGCCGCTCTGCTGAACCATGATTTCAGAAAGCTCCCCGAGGGAAAGACGTCCGGCCAGAACCGCAACCGTATTCCCGTCTTTTCCCTTAACGGGCGTGCTTACGGTCATGGCAGGCTGCTCCATTGAAGGCGAATAGTAGCTCCCCTCGACATAGGTTCGGCTTTTCCCTTCCATGAAATATTTTCTGTCATTCCGGTATTTTCCG
The DNA here is from genome assembly GCA_964578785.1 of uncultured Desulfonema sp. Taxonomy (GTDB): domain Bacteria; phylum Desulfobacterota; class Desulfobacteria; order Desulfobacterales; family RPRI01; genus RPRI01. The sequence goes on from CAZOEH010000081.1 coordinate 9,132, forward strand.
TCCTGCTTCTCATCGGTTGAGGCCGATATATGGCCCTGGCGGAAACACATTACAAACAGCTCGGAGAAAAGTCCGTATTTAAGACGCGGCTTAAGGTGATTCTCGAGAATATCTCTGTGCGCCCTGCGGTATAAAGGATCCGTATCATGCGACGCAGCCATATCCGATGCGTTTTGCCTGACCAGGGGCCGCTGGGCCAGCTCTTCGATGCTGTTTTTGCTCTCTTCAATCCATCTCTCCAGTTCCCTGCCCTTCAGGACGTTGATGCTCACGAGGTCGTCAATTGTTTGCTGCAGGATAGCCCGCTTCCCGATATCGTAACCCAGGTATCCGGTGACTGCCGTGGGCAGAATAGCCGTCAGGAGGAAAAGTATGGTCAGTCTGGTCGCAAGTTTCATTCGGCTTTTCCTCCATGGATTTCCTTTATAAACCGCATGGTATACGCCCGATCAATATCGAAAGGCTTTTGAAGCAGACCCTGTTCCATCAGCGTATCATACATCTCGCGCCAGGTTTCCGGTTTCATCCAGCCTATCCGGTCATCTCCTGTGTGCACCAGCGGGAGCATTGCCTCCATCATCGAAGTTTGAATATCGGGGTTCTTATCATGGGTATATTTCAATGTAACAGCCACCGCCTGCCTGTAGTCCTCGATAGTATCCTGCCATCCTTTAAGAGAGGCGCGTAAAAAACGGGTTATCAGATCCGGATTTTCTGAGATCAGCCTGTCTGTGGTTATCAGTGTATCGGAGTAGAAATTGACGCCGTAGTCGCCGGGCCAGATGAGATCGAGCTTTATGCCTTTTTTCCGCATTTTAATAATGCCGCCGGTGAAGTATGCCGCAGTAATGTCGGTCTTCCCGCTGTAAAAACTTGCATATTCCGGATCGTATGTAACGATGTTGACCTTTGTGATGTCAATCTTCAGCTTCCTCATCATGGCGCGCAACTGCAGCTCAAATTCCATTACGCCGCCCTTCCCGATCGCAGCAACTGTTTTTCCCTTGAAATCGGACGGTCTCACAATCCCCGAATCTGCGCCGGCTGCAAAAACCAATGCGCTTCGCCTGTATATGGCGGCAAGAGCGGTAAGCGGCAACCCCCGGCTTCGGTTTATAAGAATGTATTCCGGGGTCA
>CAZOEH010000082.1:0-10209 GCA_964578785.1 uncultured Desulfonema sp.
ATAACATTTATATAAATTATCATATTTGAAACAAACAGATTAAACTGATTTTTTCTTTTAACAAAAACCTTATGAACCAAATATGGAATTATTCCGCCTATACCTGAAATGATACTGATTATTAACCCAGCGGCAGAAAGCCTTTCTACTTCAATTAATCCGTATAGGATAAATAGGATGATCGGGATATGAAGGAGCAAAAAACCGGAAATTTTACCCGGCAATTTCAATATTTCCCATTCTTTTTCATATGCCGATTCAATTTCATGTAATAACAAGAGGGTCGAATTTAGAATATATAATATTGTAATTGTCTTCAAAGTCTACTCCGTTAAAAGCATGAGTTTGCTTGCCTAACTAAGAGATCACCGACCCGCGGAACGCTGGTCCGGGGGATTAAATGTTATGTAATTATATCGAGTTAACCGAATAGTCATTTATTGTGATTCGTATAATAATTATCCGAGTATGCGTTTTTTACTTCTTCAAAATGATAAATATGAGCATAATAACATGTCCTTAACTCCAAGATTTGGTCATCAAATTTATCAGATGTTATGAAGGCTTTATTGTATTTTTTTGCAATTATTAAATGAATATAATCCTGAACATTTTTCTTAATTGGAAACCCTAATGCAAGATCTGATAATTCAGGACCTATATCAAAATTAATTGGCAAATTTTTATAATCCCACATCAAAGAGCAAAAGGCATTCCACCAATTTGAAATTTCCTTTTTATCTTTATCGCTGTGAAATTTACGTAAATTACGGAACACCTCAGCTTTAATAAGTTCCGAGTAGTAATATTTTTTATTATAAAATAATCCTATTTTACGTAACCTATCTATGTTGGATGTCAGCTCAAATGCATATCTTATTCCGTTATCAGAAAACAAGGGAGCCCACTGCTTATTTTTAGTTGCTGATAACTTTACATGTATAATTGTTTTGCCATCATCTGGTTCTGATTCACTGAAGCCTACACGAATATTTGTTCTAATAAAGTCTAAGAATACAGATGTATCAATATACCAATCTAATTCTTTCAGCATTGGATATAATAACCCATATCAAGGTTTATTGTATACACATAGCCCGAAGCTCAGCGGCTTCTGTCTGCTGGAACTAATTGTTGCCGGTTGTGTATGCATATTTAAGGACCGGAGGTTTTATTTTGAGATTCATTAAATTCATTAACAAGTTTTTTTATTTCTTCACTTGGCCCAAAAACTTTCAACCTGATCTTGCGCCAAAGTTTTACGAATACAGCGAAAATATTTTTAAATATTCCATATTCTGTAAATTTAACAAGAGAATTAATATCTTCTTGAATGGTTATACAATCAAAGCGGTTTAGGTTATAGCAATATTGATTCCATGCTTCATCATATTGACGGTGGCATATCCTATACAGGTGTGGGCGGAAGTTAAGATATGCAATACGGTGAATTTTGAGAATGTCAGCGCTCACAAGGAGCCCAAAGTTAAATTTGTCGCTTTGGATTTCCGCAAGGGTTTGGTTGAAGACTTTTCTAAATTCGCCACTTGTGGCATTAAATTCTTTTCTCCGGTCTCTGCCTATTGCGAGGAAATGCCCTATCAAAAAACCGAACAACAAAGTTGCGACAGAAAACAACGGATTGGTAATTATTTCAATAATAAATGTTACCGTCTTTCTGACCTCGCAGTATTTTTTATTCTAAGTTATCTATCTGCAACGGTAATCCGTTTTATGGATAGATTTTTTTACACAACATTTAATATACGTAATACATAATTCTAATATTTCATAAACAGCGTCTTTGATTTAATGCGTAATTATTTACACAAATATTTAGCTAAAATCAAATAATTATAATTGAACTGTCATACTAAAAATGTTTATTATCAGAAAAAATGTGATACATATAAAGTAAAGAGAAGGAGGGGTCGGGAATGATTATTCGGGGTATCGCAGGTTTGTTAGCCTTTACCCTTATTGCCTGGGTTATCAGTGAAAACCGCCGCAAAGTCGATTTGAGAGTTGTGGCGACAGGCCTTGTTCTGCAGTTATTGACCGGATTTATCCTTCTTAAATTGCCTCTTTCCAGGGATTTCTTTCTTTTTGTGAACAGGCTTTTCCTGTCGCTTGAAGAATCGACAACCGCCGGAACATCGTTCGTCTTCGGATATCTCGGGGGAGGGGGCCTTCCCTTTGATGAAAAATTTCCCGGATCGAGCTTTATTCTGGCATTCAGAGCGCTTCCTCTTGTTCTTGTAATGAGCGCATTATCATCATTATTCTTTTACTGGAAAATACTTCCGCTTGTTGTAAGAGGCTTTTCATGGGGATTGCAGAAAACAATGAAGATCGGAGGCGCCGAAGGACTGGGCGTTTCAGCCAATATATTCCTCGGAATGGTGGAAGCACCGCTTCTGATACGCCCTTACCTTAAGGATATGACAAGAAGCGAGCTGTTTTCCCAGATGACTTGCGGAATGGCTACGATTGCAGGTACCGTGATGGTGCTTTACGCCAGCATCTTAAGCAGGGCCATACCGGATATCATGGGACATCTGCTGATTGCTTCGATAATAAGTGTTCCCGCTTCAATAACGGTTGCAAAAATAATGGTTCCCGAAACCGGAAAACCGACACTCGGGGAACTTGTCGCCGCTGATGAATCATCAGGCTCAATGGATGCTATTACAAAAGGCACTCTGCAGGGTGTGGAACTCCTGATAAATATAGTCGCGATGCTTGTCGTGCTTGTCGCAATGGTGCACCTTGTGAATCTTGTTATCAGTCTTTTCCCTGATATCGGAAGTGAACCTGTAACTCTACAGAGAATTATGGGAGTTATAATGTCTCCGGTTGTATGGCTGATGGGTATCCCGTGGAAAGAGGCTCAAACGGCAGGGATACTGATGGGAACAAAGACCGTTTTAAACGAACTGATTGCCTACATCGACATGAGCAAGCTTCCCGAAGGGAGTTTAAGCCCGAGGAGCCTTTTAATGATGACTTATGCAATGTGCGGATTTGCGAATCCGGGGAGTTTGGGAATAATGATTGGCGGAATCGGGACAATGGCGCCGGAAAGAAGAGATGAAATCGTATCCCTGGGATTCAGGACAATCATTTCGGGGACCATTGCAACCTGCATGACGGGCGCTGTCGTCGGGATTGTCGGATTATAAAGGAAGTCGAAATTATGAATTCAAAAGATATAGGCTTTAAGCTGCTCGCCGCCGATTCATGCGGCGCAAGGAGTGGTGAATTTACGACCGCTCACGGTAAAGTTCAAACTCCCGCTTTTATGCCTGTAGGCACGGCAGGGTTTGTCCGGTCAATCACGCCAAGGGATGTCGCGGAGACGGATTCGGAAGTTATTCTGGCAAATACGTACCATCTTTCCCTCGGAGAAAGGCTTGCAACCGTCAAACGGATGGGCGGTCTCCATCGTTTCATGGGGTGGAATAAGACCATTCTGACCGATTCGGGCGGTTTCCAGGTTTTTTCTCTCCCCGGAAGAGAGATAAACGATGACGGAGTTTCTTTTTCATACGAGGAGAACGGAGAGCGGATTTTTTTCACGCCTGAAAAATCGATGGAGATTCAGCGGGATCTCGGCGCCGATATTGTTATGGCTTTTGATGAGTGCGTTGAACACACTGCATCGAGAGAATATATCGAAAAATCAGTCGAGCGCACGACCGGATGGGCGGAAAGATGCAGGAAGGTTGAACTGAGGGAATACCAGTTCATGTTCGGGATCATTCAGGGAGGTGTTTTCCCTGAACTTCGTCAGAAAAGTGCTATTGAAATCACCTCGATCCCCTTTGACGGTTATGCGATAGGCGGAGTCAGTGTAGGTGAAGGCTTTGAACTCATGAAAAAAGTGGTGGAAGTAACCGCCCATTTTTTACCTGAAAATAAGCCAAGATATTTGATGGGCGTCGGCTTGCCTGAAGACATACTTGCCGCCGTGCAGGGTGGAATGGATATGTTCGACTGCGTAATTCCAACCAGGTACGCCCGTCAGGGAACCCTTTTTACCCGTATGGGGAAAATAAGGATACTCGATAAAACCTACCGGAAAGACAAGTTTCCGCTCGATACGAAATGCGGGTGTTATACATGCAGGACATATCCGCGTATGGTCCTGCGCTATCTCCTGTTTTCGCGGGACCCTCTCGCGGAAACGCTTCTTACGATTCATAATCTGACATTCTATCAGGATCTTATGAAAGATATAAGAGCAGCCGCGGGAGAGAACAGGTTCTCGGAATTCAGAAAAGAGTGGCTCGCTGTTTACAAAAAAAACAGAACCCCGAAAGAGCCTGAAAATTAATATCAGGCAGCGATCTTGCCGGTTTCAGAGATTTGCTGAGAAGTTCCGTGCATCGGAAAATCCTTACCTGATTCAAATGCGTCGAAGTCAAAATAGAATTTGTGCAGGATTGTCGCTGATGTCTGTTTTTTAACGTTGTTGTTTCTGGTAAGCCAGCCTGAATGGTGCATGGTTGCCAGTGAATAGGTGGATATCCATGAGAGGCTGATAAATACGAAAAGACCATACAGATAAGAAAGGAGCGCGTCCGAGTTTCCGCAGCGTTTTGTGTATACAATGCCGGTTACGGTTGATGTTAATATTATGCCTACCATGACACATAGTCCGAATCCGAGAGGCCGCCAGTAAAGGCAGGCTATTGTCGCAAACAGAAAAAACGGGGAAAGGATGATTCCGAACCAGTGAAGTATAAGATTAATGCGTAATCCGAATACGGAGTCGAATCTGAACTTTCTGAAAGCAAACCGGGACATGACTATTGTTTCACGGATGTGGCTGCGGGCCCAGCGGAGAAACATCTTGCAGAGGCCTGTATAACCGGTAGGCACATTTGTATACGCCACCGCATTCTGCTGATAGAAGACATCATAGCCTTCCCTTATTATAAGGTTTGTTATGGCTCGGTCTTCCCCGATATTTGACGGCCTCCCGAAAAAGGTCTGATTGAGCCATTCCTCAAGAATCGGCATGACCGCTGTCTTTCTGTAGGCCGCAAGGGCTCCGGGAGTGCACATCACCATGTTTACCATGCTCTGGCTTGCGCGTATGAAATCGAAACTGAAGACGAATAATACATCCAGCATTCTCGGAATTATGCCTTTATCATGATTTAAAACACGAATGTTTCCGGCAACGGCCCCGACCCTTGAGTTTTTCACCATAGGGCTTATGAGATTATGAAGCGTTTCAGGTTTTACTTCCGAATCACTGTCGACTGTTACAAGCACCTCGCCTCTGCTCTGCTGAAATCCGGCGTAAAGTGCGTGTCTTTTCCCTTTGTTGCATGGTAATTTTAATGCGGTAACTTTCCGCCCGAGCTCCTGTTTTGCCTTGCATATCCAATCCCAGGTGTCGTCAGAGCTTCCATCGTCGACAGCGATGATCTGAAACTTTTCCGAAGGATAATTGCTTGCGGCAAGGCTTCTCAGAGTCATGTAAACCTGTCTGCCTTCGTTGAAAGCAGGAACTACTACGCTGCATGAAAACAGAGCGTCTTTAGAGCAGGGCGAGACCGGTCTGTATTTCCATACAAGATATGATCTCCATAGCAATTCAAGGATGCTTATGAAAAGAAAAGCCAGTGCAAAGAGCATAAAGGCCTGTCCGTAAGAAATTTCCATCAATTCTTCGCGGACTTCGCCAAGATGTTCCAGATACATGATATCTGCCGCTATGATTCCTGCCATAGCCGCGCAAATCAATATTTTAATAATTATATCAAGATGTTTCTCTTTAGCAGGCAGAGTCTGGCTGAAACTATTATAATATTGCCTGAAATTTACTTTAATTTGTGAAAAAACCGATGAAAACTGCACATTATTTAAAGATGCTGACATAAATTTTTTTATCCTGTTAAGAAGACACAAAAGCCTGCATGCCGCCGGTAAAAAACCGGTATGGTGACAATACAGGCTGTTCTTATTTTTTTTATCCCGGAAAAAATGACGGAACATCCGTCACCGGCAGAATCCGCGGGAATTTTCAAGTTTGACTTTTTACTCCTGCTTAAGGGTAATGTCAACAAGAATAATATAATTTGGCTCAAAATAGACAGGATTATGAAAATGAATGATAATAGCAAATTACAGGTGGTTATGTAATCATTCGCCCCGTATCTTTCTTATAACGGCTTCGGCGGCACGCAGGCCGTCTACCGCGGAGCTTACTATGCCTCCGGCGTAGCCCGCGCCTTCTCCCGAAGGGAAGAGGCCGGAAAGATTAACCGATTCGCCGGTTTCATTACGGGTTATGCGGACCGGGCTTGAACTTCTTGTTTCCGGGGCATAGAGAAGAACCTCTTCATGGAAAACCCCCTTAAGGAGTGAAAGCATTTTGGGTATTGCTGCTGCGAGCGTTTCACATACAAAATCCGGAAGAATAAAACGCAGATCGGCAGGAACCGATCGTGGCCAGGAGCGCCTTTCAGGCAGAGCATCCGGATATCTGTTTGAAAGGAAATCGGAAAGAGGGGATGCGGGAAGAGAATAGTCGCTTCCTCCTGCCTTGAATGCAAGCTGCTCCATTTTTATCTGGAATCCGACGCCGGAGAGGATGGATAATGCTTCGGCGCCCTCTTTGTAATCCGCCGGATTGACCGGAACAAGGAAAGCGGCATTTCCGAATTCTCCCGGACGGGCGGAAAGGCTCATTCCGTTTGTTGTAAGATTTCCAATTGATGAGGCGCATGGAATGACGATTCCTCCGGGGCACATGCAGAATGTAAAGCAGGCGCGGTTGTTCGTATTTTCCCTTAGAGTCAGCCGGAAGCTCGCCGCCCCGAGACGCGGATGTCCGGTGAAGGCTCCCCACTGCGCCGTGTCTATGCGCTTCTGGGGAAGTTCGAGACGGAGACCGACGGCGAATGATTTTTCTTCCATCATGACGCCGGATCCTGCCAGCATCTGATAAACATCCCTTGCGCTGTGTCCTGTAGCAAGTATGCAATGTTCCGTTTCAATATCCTGTCCGTTTACCGTGATGCCGCGAAGTCTGCCGTTTTCCGCATGTATTCCCTCAAGCCGCGAATGAAACCGGACTTCACCGCCTGCTCTTTCAATAAGATTCCGGAAAGCCGGCACTATCTTTTTTAAGACATCTGTACCGAGATGCGGTTCCGAATCAATAAGGATATCTCCGGGCGCGCCGCATTTGACAAGTGTTTCAAGAAAACGGTTTACTCTGATCCTGTCTTTGGTTCTCGTGGTAAGTTTGCCGTCTGAAAAAAGGCCGGCTCCTCCTTCTCCGAAAAGAACATTTCCTTCCGGGTTAAGTTCCCCTTTTTTCCAGAAAAGAGAGACCTGTGTCGTCCGCTCCCTGACGGGAGAACCACGCTCTATCAAAAGAGGGGAAAGGCCGGCTTCCGCCAGGATCAAAGCAGCCATCAGTCCGGAAGGGCCGGTGCCTATAACGACAGGACGGGTTTTCGCTTTAGCGGATATTTTCGGGATACTTGTTTCAGGAAGTATCTTTTCTCCGGAAATTATTTGAATCTCCTTGTCATCCGGCGGCATAAATCCGGCAGAGTCGGATATTTCAATTTCAACATGAATTGAAAAAACAGGCGCCTCGCGGCGTTTTCTTGCGTCTATTGAACGGCGGATAACTTTTAGGCCTGACAGAAGGGTTTCGCTGCAATTAAGTTTTGCAGCTGCAGCCTTCAGGATATCCTTCTCTTGGTAATCGAGAGGAAGCTGAAGCTGGCTTATCCTTACACGCATGAATTTTTTCGCCTTCCGAATTAAATTTGTACCTGTAATTAGAATTTTAAAGTCAGGTTCATAATAAACCGTATTTAAAGAAAAAGAAAAGGGATTTTCAATACACTTTCTCCAGATATTGTTTGACATGCGTAAATCTGCCTGATATTAACGTACTCGTTTTATTAGTAATCGTATTCAATTATCATGTTCTTCACAACGCCTGCTTTCGCATTTATGGCATTGATTAAGATCCGTGCCTTTTATCTTTTTTGTATTTTATTCAAATTATTATCCGCGTAATAACTAACCGGGCGATAGCGATGACCCGTAGGAAATGGTGTCGGTTCAATTATTTGCGTTAGCATTTTCGGCTCAATTATTTGACTTGGAGAATTGCTATGCTTAAGGGAAAATTCTTCACACAGTATCTTCCATAGATGATTATTACATTGTGTTTGTACTTAACTCTTCCAGTAAATGCCGATAATAGTTGTCCTTTACCTATCCCATCTAGTCCGGGCAATGTTTCGACTCCGGAGGATTGGCACGACACTTGTCTAAACAGTAAAATTGCCTGGAATGATCCAGGTTCAGATGACACTATAGCAAGAAACTCAAGTTGTACTGTAGCAATAACAGACGCTTTGGGCAAGGGAGGGCCGTTTACCTGGTCAGTTAGCGGTAATGGTTTTTCGTTGATGAATGATCCCCCAAGCAACGGGTTTACTAATACTCTATATGCAAATGGGACTGCCTGCGGAACGGCAACTATAACCGTAACGGCCTAGGGCAGAGGATAATCAAGAACGCTGGTGGAGTTACGACGGTATTTCTTTATGATTTTGATGGCAATATAATTGCTGAGAGCAACTTAAGCGGCACCATATCAAGAGAATACCTTTACAAAGGCAGCAGCCGGCTTGCCATGGTTGATGTTGGAAGCGGAGCGCTGTTTTATTATGGCAATGACAAGCTGGGAACACCACAGATAATGACCGATTCTACCAATGCAGTTGTATGGGAAGGAGAATACAAGCCTTTCGGAGAAGCGGATGTAAATCCGAATTCTACCGTGGTGAATAATTTCAGGTTTCCGGGCCAATACTTTGATCAAGAAACCAGCCTACATTATAACTATAATAGATACTACGATCCAAGCACAGGACGATATCTTACTCCTGATCCGATTGGGCTTGCTGGCGGAATCAACCTCTTTGCTTACGTTGAGAATAATCCGACAAACACAATTGATCCGTTAGGTCTTTATTGCAAGATTGATTGGGGTGTTCCCCACTCAGCGGGTGATCCTCTTCGACAGTGGCGGTCTGAAGAAAAAATTGGATATTGGAACGCTGTGTCCAAATGGCTTTTATTTGAAGCTATTATTGCAAGGGTAAAGCTGCCAATTCCAAATATTGGGAAATATGAATATACCATTCGGCATACAATATGGCAACTATTGAAAGAGTATATCGATTACTGGGAAGTTTGCTACGATGACTGTACGCATGAAGAAACTTCGCGAAATTATATGAGAAGTGGAGAAACAGGAAAAACGCAACAAGTAATATTAAAACAGTGGGATGAACTGCGAGAACTAAAATAGGCGAAAAACCATGATAAAAAGGAATACGATTGTTTTATTGGTATGTTTACTAATTTTGGCAGGGGTGGTTTTTCACTTCTCCGTGCTTGAAAACGAAAAGGCATTGTTTCTAATTGCAGAGGGTCTCGATAAACCATCAAATTCGTATAATATTGTCATAAAAAAGATCTACAGCCTTTCTGAAAAAAAGAGCTTAAGCGAAAAAATCAAGGAATATTTAGAACAGAATAAAAACGAGCATCTTCATAATTTATACATCCATGTTCTTGGAATTACAGGGGAGAGATCTTCAGCAGGTGTTTTGATAAAAGAATATTCACGATACCAGCATGATATAAACCATCGTAGTACAGTGGATCAAATTATAGACACCATGGGACTAATTGCTAATGATGATCTTGTTCCTTTTATAGAAACCTTGCTTCGAGATTATGACAAATTAAGAGTACAAGCAACTAAATATTCTATTGCAAGATCCTTGTATCTTAGTACAGGAGAAAAATACTCTTATATAGATGCCGCTGGCCGAAATACAGAGCTACAGGTGACGGAGGAACTAATTGAGGCAAGAAAGGTTATATTAAGCTCTAAAGGACGAAAACGAACTCTCCAAGAAATGGTATTGTTAGATAAATTATATCGTCCGCCTGAGAGTGAATAGGGGGGCGTGAATTCAACTTCAAAGCTCACTACTTAAGACAACTGTAGTAACCAAAGCAGAGGTGTCTATGGAAAAAAATAACATCGGAAAAATAAAAACATTAAAACTCTTCGTTTGGGTAATATTGTTGCTATTGAAATGGTACAGGTATAGCGGACACCTCGAAAAGTGTGTTATAGGGATGAAA
>CAZOEH010000083.1:0-10089 GCA_964578785.1 uncultured Desulfonema sp.
GGATGCCCGTGGTCGCCTGCGTTGCAGTCCATTATGTCGATGTAATGAATTTCATCAAAGTGGTTTTTCGCGGCGTGCGCGCAGAATATATTCGTGACTCCCGGATCAAATCCGCATCCGAGAAGGGCCATAAGCCCCTTTTCCTTAAACCTTTCATTATAGTCCCATTGCCATTTATAACAGAATTTTGCCTCATCGGGGGGTTCGTAGTTGGCGGTATCGAGGTAGTCGACTCCTGTTGCAAGGCAGGCGTCCATAATGGAAAGATCCTGGTAAGGAAGAGCGGTATTAATAACAAGAACCGGAGAGGTTTTACGTATAAGCGCTGTCAGTTCTTCCGTGTTATCAGCGTCAACTCTTGCCGTTTCTATGGGTCTTGATAGCTGGTTTTTGATTTTTTCACATTTTCCGATTGTTCTGCTTGCAAGAATTATTTCCGGGAAAACCTCCGGAGCCTGAGCGCATTTATGGACAACGACTCCTCCTACTCCGCCTGCTCCGATGATAAGAACTTTCCCCATCAATTCGTTCCTCCTGTAAAATATGTTGAAATATATTTGTAATAATTCAGAATCCTGCTTCAAAAGCAATTAATAACCGGACGGCGGTCATTATAAGAAGACAGACATTATGTGTCAATCAATAATGACTATAAGTCGTTTCAAAACCCCGTCTGAGGCCTGATAGCTGTGTTGCAAGCCGCTTCAAAATGCTCACATACTACCGTGTATGTTGCGCTTTTTCATCGGCTTGCGCCTTGCTCTCAAACCTGATACGAGGTTTTGAAATAACTTCTATATATTTATTTATCCGGTAACGCGTCAGCTCACTTCCGGATTGCTGTTGACCATTATTCCGCCTTGTTTTAAATTAGATATAATAGTTCTATAATTCAGGTATTAAAGTATAAGGAATCTTACATGAATAAAAATGATGATTTTCTGATACCGGAGGGATACAGCGGCCGGATTCTGACCGGCAATTACACCATTGAACTGAAGAAGAGAGTGCGGATTTGCTTGATATTTACCATGCGTTTGAAAAAACGGGCAATCCCGCCATGCCTTATGTTTCAGCCTGGCGGGAAGAAGAAATGAAAATCTGGTATGAATTTGCGGGCAGCCGGTTCGTCGGTCTCATGGATTGCAAAATAAGCGAGCTTGCTGATGTTTTGCGAGAAAGCGTGAAGGATCGCATTATTTACAGGCATCCGGATACGGATGCATCTATAGAGAAGCAGGTCTTCAGCAGCAGTGAATTGATAGCGGATAGGAAGAAATTGCGTGAAGAAGGCAGGAAAGAGGGGATCGACGCCGTTTATAAAATAAGCCGAAATAAAACAAAATCGATATGGCTGAAAGATGTTGCAACCGTTGAAACCTTCAAAAAGGACAAAATCTCTCTTTCTCTCGGTTATCTGACGGTTGTTACGAAAGAGATGAAAGCCGAGGAGGAAAGGCTGGAGAGAGAAAGGCTTCAGGTTCTTCTCGAGATGGCCGGCGCGGTATGTCATGAATTGAATCAGCCCATGCAGGCTATCTCAGGGTATTCGGAAAATCTGGCCCTTAATGTTAAAAAGGATGATCCGCTTTACTCAAAGCTGAAAAAAATCATGGAGCTTGCCCAGGCAATGGGCGATATAACCGGAAAACTCATGAAGATAACAAGGTATGAGACGAAAGATTATGTCCGGGGCATAAAGATAATCGACATTGATAAATCATCGGGACGGAATACATAATTAAATTAGAATGTTCTTGCAACTTTTTCCGGGCCGGCTTAGAATAATCCCCTGTTCATGTTAAAATACTAATTTATGAGTTTTTTACAGATCTATCAATTATGATAATACGGTGCAAGAGGAGACCTTCAATGAAAAGAGTTTTTCTCTATCTGTTCATTTTATCAGCCGGATTAATTATTCCATGTCATTTATTCGCATCCGATATTGCCGTCACAGGGAACATTCCCACGGACAGCCTTATAGATTCCATCGCGCTTTCACCCGGCACCGACACAGCATTCGGCATTGATAAAGAAAAAAAGAGCCTTTACATAATCGATGTAAACAACCATCTTGTAACAAAAAAGGTATCACTCGGAAGAAGACCTGTCGGCATAGCGGTAAACCCCTCAAACAATCTTGCATATATAACACTGAAAAATAACGGCTTTTTTCATAAGAAAGGCTCTTTATGTACGGTTGATCCAAGCGGCGCTGTTTTAAACACAGTTTCAATCCACGGGAGCCCCCACGGTATAGCGGTCAATCCTGAAAACAATACTTTAGTGATAGCCCTTGAGAAGGAGAAGAAACTGCTTCTGCTTTCAGCGGAGACTATGCAGACATTGCAGGAAATCCGACTTCCCTTCAAACCGAGACTTGTCGCTCTGATGAGGATTCAAACAGAGCGGTGGTAACGGCAGGCAAAGGTGATTTCAGCTGGTGGCAGCATATTATAATGGTAGTCGATTTAAACACCGGGGCTGTGACAAATACCATAAAATTCAGGAGAGGGATAAAAGGCATAGCTGTAGATACCGTCAAAGACATAGCTGTTGCAACAGGCCTTAAGGAGATAAACCTTTTTGATATTAACACAGGAAGCATACTTTCAACCGCCAGGGAATGCGATAATCTTTTTTCCCGGCTCAAACTTAAAGGCTGCTCCGACAATTTCAAACCGGATGATAAGGATTTTGAAGATGATGACGATATCGACAGGGATATAGGCAGGTTTCTTGACCGGTATCTTCCTGAGATAGATGAGGCGATAGTCAAAGACTTAAAAGGCGCGGGAAGCGGATTATCGGCTTTCCAGGCGGATCATACTTATGGACTCGATATTAATCAGTCAACCCATATTGCGGTATTATCCGGAGAAGAAAGCCTGCTGCTTCTTGACATGAACACAAATACATTAAACGAATATCCTCTTGACGATATACGGCACTTAAGGGCGGTTGCGGTAGACAGACACAGAAATATCAGCCTCGTTTCGTATTTAAAAGACCGACACCGCAAGCGGCATGATACAGGCGTGCTTGAAGTGCAGCTTCCAAATCCCGCACCTGAGATAACCGGCCTTACACCATCTTTTGCGACCTCCGGAGACCCTGATACCGCCTTAAGGATAAGCGGCGATAAATTTATCACGTCATCCGCCGCTCAGATCAGCCTGTACAGCCTCAATACCCTTTTTGCGGACAACAACACTCTTGATGTGCTTGTTCCGTCAGCGCTGCTGTCAAAGGCATGCGTCTATCCTGTTACCGTAACAAACCCCGAACCTTCCGGCGGGATATCAAACAGCGTTGACTTTACGGTATTTAATCCCATGCCTTTTATATCGGCAATTAATCCATCAGAAGCAATGGCCGGAACCCAGGGGATGCTTGTCAATGTTTCAGGCACAGGTTTTACGGATGACCTGACAGTCTTTATAAACGGGATTTCAAGAAATTATACATCTGTAAGCAGAACAAATCTGACAGTAAGCCTGACTCCCGCCGATCTTGAAACCGGAGGATATCTGGAAACAAGGGTTTCAAATCCACCACCTGGCGGCGGAACATCAAACGCTGCCGTATTTACGGTAATAAATCCAGCGCCCGTACTTGCTTCAATATCTCCTGCTTCTGTGACAGTCGGAGATCCCGGTTTTACCCTGTCTCTTACCGGAAGCAATTTTATAAGCTCAACATCTGTTTATTTTAACGAGATTCCGGTTACTACAACTTATATCAGCGACAGCCGCATAGATATTTCGATATCCACCGATATGACTGCAACTCCCGGTAATTATCCTGTAAAGGTTTCAAACGCAGCCCCAGGCGGCGGCGTATCCGGGATTCTCAATCTTACGGTAAATACAGCGTCAATGGTTGAACCGCTTCCGGAAGGCTCTTATGGCAAGCAGTATGAAGACCTGATTCCTAATGATGCCACTATAGAAAGATATGATCCAAAGAGATTTTCAATAATAACCGGACTAATAAAAGACAGAACTCAAAATCCACTTCCCGGAGTTACTGTATCTATAAAAGACCATCCGGAATACGGTTCAAAGCCGACTGACGGTGAAGGCAGGTTTTCAATACCTGCTGAAGGAGGAGGATTTATAACAGTTGTTTATCGGAAAACCGGTTTTATCACGAGCCACCGCCAGGTGGAAGTCGGGTGGAACAACGTAGCAAATGTTGAAAACGTCATAATGATTCCTGAGGATTCAGTTGCCACAATGGTAACTTTTGACGGAAATCCGGCTACTATTACAACTCACAAAAGTTCTGCTACAACCGATGAATTCGGCAGCCGGTCGCTTACTGCGGTTTTTGCAGGTGACAACCGCGCTTTTGTAAAGGATGAAAACGGAAATGAAGTTGAGGTGGCGTCTTTTACAATCAGAGCCACAGAATTTGACACTCCGGAATCAATGCCTGCAAAACTTCCGCCGAATTCAGCGTATACTTATTGTTCCGAGCTGACTGTAGATGGAGCAAAAAATGTCAGGTTTGAAAAACCTGTCACCCTATATGTAGATAATTTTCTTGGATTTAATGTGGGAGAAATTGTTCCTGTAGGATATTATGACCGTGACAGAGGAGTTTGGGTGCCTTCTGATAACGGAAAGGTGATAAGGCTTCTTGATACTGATTCGGACGGCATAGCGGATGCTTATGATGCTACCGGCGACGGTAACCCTGAAGGCACTGTAACGGGATTAAACGATCCTGCCGTTTATACACCGGGCAAAACTTACTGGCGGGTTGAACTGGACCATTTTACTCCTATAGACTGCAACTGGCCCTTTGGATTTCCTCCAGGCGCTATAGCCCCGAATACGACGGCAGAACCCAATTCTGGTGACAACGTTGAATGTGAAGATGAAGACTGTATAAACTCATATGTAGAACGTAAAAGCGGAATATTTCATGAAGATATTCCCGTAGCTGGTACGGATATGACCCTGCATTACTCAAGCAACAGGGTTAAAAGATATAAAACACTTGTATCTATTCCTGCAAGCGGGCCAAGCGTTCCTTCAAGCCTTAAGAAAATCATAGTAAAAATGAATCTTGCGGGCCGCAATTTTGAAACTGTTCTTGAGCCTCTTCCGAATCAGAAAGTCGAATTTATTTGGGATGGCCTCGATTATCTTGGAAGAATGGTCAATGGTGCTACTGTTGCCGATATAAGAGTAGGCTTTGTTTATAATGGTTATTATTATTCAGCCAGAAGAGATATCCTGCGGTCATTTGCTCAGGCAGGAACAATTTTAACAGGGGTACGCGGCAGACAGGATATAACATCATGGAAGCAAAGCCGTATGATAATTGATAGTCAGAAAGCTAGTGTATCAGGCTTTTATGGAGAAGGCTGGACTCTCTCTAAGCAACATCATGCTGCTATGGGTTTGCAGATACTTTATATGGGAGATGGCACAACAGATGGTACAGCAATTAAAGGTAAGATAGGAATCATCGAGCAATTGAAAAGCAGTTATTGTATGATTCGTTCTGGCGACATAGTTGTTGATAATGCAGGATCTTTGTTTATAGTGGAGAAATATACTGATGAAATAAAAAAATTAGATACTAACGGTATTTTAACAACAGTAACTGGTTATCAAGATCCAATTTATGATACCCAAATTAAATTAGCAACCGATAATCAAGGAAATATATATATTGCATATTCGATTATCGGAACGCGTATAGACAAGGTAAATATCGATGGTATTGTTACTACTCTTACGAATCTATCTTATAAGGTAGAAGGAATAGCCGCGGATAATGCTGGTAATATCTATATGTCAACTAGTCATAAAATATTGAAATTGGATACAAGCGGTGTTATCAATACAGTTGCTGGCACTGGAGTGAGTGGTTACAGTGGAGATGGAGGTCCTGCAACACAGGCAAAACTATACTACCCAAAAGATGTAGAAATAGATAGTACTGGAAATATTTATATAGCGGATTATTCTAACAACAGAATAAGAAAAATAAATACAAACGGTATTATTACAACCGTGGCTGGTAATGGAATGCCTGGTCATAGCGGAGATGGAGGTCCTGCAACACAGGCAAAACTATACTATTCAATGAAAATAGCAGTAGACAGTACGGGAAATATTTATATAATAGATTGGAACTATATAATAGAGGAAGAAGAGTACAGAGATCGAATAAGAAAGGTGGATGCGAGCGGGACTATTACCACAATAGCAGGAAATGGTACAAGTTACATTGGAAATGGCGGTCCTGCAACAGAGGTTATGCTTGATCATATGATAGGATTAACGGTGGACAGCGAAGGCAATATCTATATAACACGAGATTATGATTGCAGTATGTATGGGATCTCCTTCCCAAGATCTGCTATCCAACGGTCTGTTACTTTCGGTGATGTTTCTTTTGCTGATAAAAAGGGAACGGGTTATATCATGAGTAGCACTGGCTTGCATAAATCAACCGTTGATCTTGCTACCGGCAAGACCCTACTCACTTTTAATTATGATCAGAATAATAATCTTGTATCAATCACAGATCGGTTCGGCAATCAGACCACAATACAAAGAGACGGCAATGGAGTTCCGGTATCCATTACATCACCATATGGGCATGTTACTTCGCTTGAAATCGGTTCCGATAACAAACTTGAAAAAGTAACGTATCAGGACAATTCTTTTTATTCATTTGCCTACACTTCAGACGGTCTCATGACTGATGAGTATGATCCGGTGGGAAATCATTTTAACCATCGTTATGACGCAACCGGCAAAATCATAAAAGTAACAGATCCCGAAGGTGGGAACTGGAACTATACCCGCAGCGTTGATGTTTCGGGAGATGTAAAAATTGATATTCTGACAGCGGAAGGCAATTTAACTCAATATGTGGATCACAAGTTCTCAACCGGAGCCTATACTTCGGTAAAGACAGACCCGTCAGGTTCAACGGTGACAACTACCGGCTCGGCAGACGGTCTTACAGAAACAACACAACTTTCATGCGGGATGACGATGACCCAAAAATACGATCTTGATACTGAATATAAATATAAATATGTAAAGGAGAATAAAACTGTTTCACCGACAGGTTTAACAAAAACGATCCAAGACGAGACATACTATGAGGATACGAATGGAGACGAAATTACCGATAAAATCGCAAAAACTGTTAACTTAAATGGCTTGTTATGGACATCTGTAAACAATACCCGTAACGGTTCAATAATAAACACATCTCCTTTAGAGAGGACAGTTACATTTAAATATGATCGTGTAAAGCTTCTTAAACAAAGCATGACGGTTCCGGGTCTGCATCCTGTGACATATGGCTACGACAGCTTTGGCAGGCTGACAAGCACTGTTTCCGGCAGCAGAGCTGCGGCAATAGCTTATGACAGCAGCAGCAACGTTGATCATATAACAACACCTGACGGTAAAACGGTCAGCTTTACGTATGATGCCATGGGAAGGATAATAAGCAAGATATTACCGGATAATACGGTTCTTAACTTTGAATACGACAGTAACGGTAACATCACCATTCTCACCAATCCGAATAATATCGACTATAATTTTGAATACACCGGTGTTGAACTGCGGAAAACAATGACCATGCCGCTATCGGGCAATTATCAATATGCGTATGACAAGGAGCGTAAGCTCAAATCCATTCTGTTCCCGTCCGGAAATCAGATTGAAAATACATACACAAACGGACTTCTAACAGCAACATCCACTCCGGAAGGGGCAACGAACTATAGCTATAATTGCACATCACTACTTGCTGAAGCCATAGAAGGCGCAGAAAAGATAGCCTATACATACGACGGCTCGCTGTTAAAAGCCGATATCCGAACCGGCCTTATTAATCAGGCCATTGGCTACAATTACAACAATGATTTCAGGATATCATCAATATCATATGCCGGAGCATCGCAGGCTTTAGCCTATGACAATGACGGTTTGCTGATAAGTGCCGGTTCATTCGCGGTGGCAAGAAATGCACAAAATGGATTGCCTGTGTCGGTAAGCGACGGCGTTTTTACCAACACTCGTGCATTCAGCGGATACGGTGAGGTAGACGGCAATGCTTTTAGCATTGGAGGGAACACAAAATACAGCTATAATCTTACCAGAGATCTTGCAGGCAGGATTGTTCAAAAGACTGAGAGCATCGGAGGAGCAACCGATATCTATGATTATACATACGACAATATCGGAAGACTGACGGAGGTTAAGAAGAACAGTATAATTGTCGAAACTTACACATATGATGATAATGGCAATCGTTTAACAGACGGCAGCCGTGCTTACAACTATTCAGCGGAAGATCATCTCATAACAGTTGGTAGTAGCAGTTATCAGTTCGATGCCGATGGATTTTTGATTCAGAAGACGAGTTTAGTAGGAACTATGACCACTGACTATTCATCCAGAGGTGAGCTCCTCTCTGCCAATCTTCCTAACAGCACGATAATAACTTATGACCACGATCCGATGGGCAGAAGAATCACCAAGAGAGTTGATGGTGGTATTGCTGAAAAGTATTTATGGAAGGATAATATAACACTGCTCGCAGTTTATGATGGAAGCGACAATCTTATTATGAGGTTTAACTACGCAGACGGAAGATTGCCGGTGTCGATGATAAAAGACGGAAGCACATACTTCCTCTTTTATGATCAGATTGGAACTTTAAGAGCGGTATCCGATTCTTCCGGCAATATCGTAAAACAGATTGACTACAATGCATTCGGGAGTATAATTGCGGATACGAATCCGGCATTTACAGTGCCCTTCGGCTTCGCCGGTGGCCTCCATGACCGGAACACCGGTTTAGTTCGCTTCGGCTATCGCGACTACGATCCCGCAATAGGCCGCTGGACCGCCAAAGACCCGATTGACTTCGGTGGCGGGGATACGAATCATTACGGGTACGTCATAAATGATCCGGTTAATATGATTGACCCGGAAGGTTTGTTTGGAGTTTTTGGGCCGGGTTTTTCGAATATCAACAAAATCAATCCGCAGCCTTCATGGGCTGAACAATCTAAAAATTATCCAAGTCCTATCGAAAATAATCTTAAAGGTAATGCAATACCAGGGGAGTTCGGTACGGTCGGGATAGCAGCTGGTACTGAGGCAGGTCAGGCAGTATGGAAGGGAGTAATTGGTCCTGTTGCGAGAACTGTAACAAAAGGAACACCTATTCCGATAATTATTAACCCAAATATATTTACTCCTCCGCCAGCAAATGCTGAGACTGAGACTCCATCAAACTGCAAGTAAATAAAGCGGATGACTTATTTAAAATTAATTACCTACTTATATTTTCCAGTTATCATTCTTCTCTTGATTGCGTTATTGAAGGACCGGTTCGAGCCTGATAATGAAACAATGAAAAAGCAGAACTGGTCCTTAGTTCCTGTGATAATAATATTATGCAGTTATTTAAGTATCGCTTCGGTTCAATGGTTTTGGGGCTCTATTCCCATTGTCAAATATTATGAATATGATTCTTTTAACTTCGAGATTTATGCATTCATTTACTATTTTTTCATATTGCTTTTGGCCATTATATTTTTTTACCGATATAGTGTGCCTACTACCACAGCGTTTAATTTAAAACTTAATCAGCTTCCCTTTATTCTGAAGCTTTGTGCGGTTCTGGCCCCGCTAAATCTCCTATGTATTCATTATTTTGATTTTAATTTGATGGTTAATCCCCTAGATTTGCAATTAAATGAGATCAAATCAATGAATTACAAAGTTTTCATGTTCTATTTTTTAAATACAGTCATTCTGGCTCCCATAGTAGAAGAGACAGTATTTCGAGGTTTAATTTATAGCCCCCTTTATAGAAAGTTGGGTGGTTTCTCTACTGCTATTTTATCATCCTTGATATGGGCATATTCGCATTTTTATCCTTTATTACCAAGCATTGGCATATTTATTAACGGTTTAATCTTGATGTGGCTATATAAAAGACGAGGTTCATTAATTCATCCGCTAGTATTTCATATGTTTAAAAATAGCTGGATAATACTATATTATTTTTAACTTCAAAGCCTTT
>CAZOEH010000084.1:0-1080 GCA_964578785.1 uncultured Desulfonema sp.
AAATAAGTTTTTACCTCCGACAGGGCGCGTAACTGGTATTCTTTAAGTTCCATATCTCACCGCGCAAGCTCATAAATTTCAAAAGGAAGCTGGGCAAAGTCGATCCGCAGTTCGTCCAGATGAGCCTGGTCCAAGTATTTGGTCGGCGCAAAAACCAGCCGTTTCTTTTCCCCGTACTTTCCAATGGATTTTGCCCGCTCCAGCGTCAAGGCGATATTTTTCAGCTTTTCGATGTCAGGCTCATAAAAAAGATAAACCTTATAATTCCTGCTCTCGCCGACAAAGTTCTTCTTTTCATTCATAACCTTTGGATCAAATTCCTCGCCTGTAGCTGTGTAAAATATGTACCGAGCCAGTTCTTCGTATGTAGGCAATCCATCTCCGGAAAGAATACTCTCCAGTTCGATGGCTTTTCCCAGTTCAAAATAGCTGAATGTCCCACCGAGCCCTTTCTTCAGATTTTCATCTTTTGTATTCGGCACCCCTTTTATAATCCGACGCACGCGCTCCGCTGTGATCTTATCAGCATAATCCTCACATTCAACGAGGATGAATTTGCGATTGCCACCGTACTGCTTGTTTATAGAAAAAACAGCATGAGCGGTTGTGCCTGAACCAGCGAAGGAGTCGAGGATAATTGCATTTTTATCATTCCAAACTACCAAATCGATAAGATGGCAGATTAGAGACGATGGCTTTACTGTTTCTATAACCTTTATACCAGCAAATATTTTCTTTAATTCTATTGTTCCACTGGAGGCGCTGCCACAATCATAAAGTAAACTATCAGCCGCAGATACTCTTTTCACTCCTTCCCTGATCTTTCGATATACTACTGTTTCTTTCCTGTCCTTGACAAAATCTAAATCACCTGCTTGAAGAAGCTTAACAACAGTCGATTCTCCATATCGCCACCGGCCTTCACTTCCATCTGCTCTTTTAGGATAAATCTCTTCATCCGAAGGAGATAAAATAGGAAAATACATGCTGGGTCTATCTTCACGGCGGTCTCCTTGTCCCCATTGCCGCAAGAGTTCACGATGATAAGAACCCCTATTATCTTTAAATTTACCTTCTGAT
>CAZOEH010000084.1:1090-9976 GCA_964578785.1 uncultured Desulfonema sp.
CTTTGTATTTGTTTGAGCTGAATGCTTGGCAAAGCATTCGATATATTCGTGAGACATCTCGACTTGTGTTGTTGTTCCCCCTTTCCCGCTTCGTCCTGGCCATACAAAAGAGGCAATATGATTATCTCCGAAAATTTCTTCCATAAGAATTCTTAGGCGGTGCTGCTCATTTTCATCAATCGATATAAAAATAACTCCATCATCTGACAGCAACTCCCGCAGCAATTTCAACCTCGGCATCATCAAGCATAGCCATTTGTCATGGCGAGTAAGGTCTTCGCGGTCAACCACCTTGCCGAGCCACTCCTGCATCATAGGGGAATTGACATTATCGTTGTACACCCATTTCTCATTGCCCGTATTATAAGGCGGATCAATGTAAATACACTTGATTTTCCCGGCGTAGAGCGGAAGCAGCGCTTTCAGGGCCTTCAAGTTATCCCCATGGATGATGAGGTTATCATGCAGGCTGACTTTACCAGTCAGACTTTTATCCTTTTTCGGAATCAACTCATGGTACTTGACCAGCAGGTGATGGTTCTGAACAAACGATTTACCCTTAAACTGAATTTGCGCCATGGCATTTCTCCATTCTGATATTTCCGGCAGAGCTTTCTATTTGTAAATTGATATTACCTTCGGCTGTGCTAAAAAACAGTATGTTCGGATACTTTGATTTCGCGCTCATAAATTCTTCAGAAGGATGGTCATATGGGTTTTCCTTGCCCACTGATACCACAATCCAACCAGGGTCTACTTTTGAAATAAGTTCATCGGCAGACCAGTCGCCCTTATTGTTATATAACTTTCCTCCATGATGAGGATATCTCAGAACATCTGCTTTCAGATCAGTTTGGTCAATACGCGGCCAAACATTTCCTTTAGCATCACCACCTAAAAGCAAAGCGAATTTTCCAACCTCAAAGCGAAGAATTAATGAGTCAAGATTCCTGTCCTTCGGATTTAGTACACCAATTTCATGAAGAGGCCATAAAATAAAAAAGCTTCCACCTATTAAATTGACCTGTTTTGGAAACTCTTTATAGGCCATTTGAAAAATAATTGTTTTGTTCTCCAGCGCTTCGTCAAATGTTTGGCACAGTCTTCTGGAAATATCAGTGGATTGAACTTGACGATTTACAAAAACTCTCACAGCTTTCTGATGTTGATCTTTAATCCAGCCAATAACGGCTGGTATACCGCCGATATGATCTTCGTCCCAGTGTGTAATAAAAATGCCTTCAAGTTCGGCGCTTCGCTTCAGGACGGATAAAACCGGATTTACAACGCCAGCATCAATTAAAACAGAATTCATGTTTGATAATTGACGAATGAGCGTGGCATCACCCTGGCCTACATCGACAAATATGACTTCATAATCATGCTCCACTTTATTCATCTACTGCCTTTTTCATTTCAGAGAAAAGGAACAAGCTTTTGTCAATTTCATCTTGAGTCTTGTATGCATTCTTATGAATATGAAATCCAACGATGTATTTTTCAAGGGATTGTTTTAATCTTTTAGCGCTATCCGTAGTAAGTTCCATCCAGCCCACGGCCCCCTTCTCCAGAATCCATCCAGGCATGGCGGCATCAGGATAGTCTGTCAACCCATCAATAACGAGTCTTATTAAATTTTCTTTAAAACGAAGCTCTAATGTCTCACAGGTGGTTTCCCATTCCGGAACTTCGTAATTGATGTGGATAATTTCAGTAGTTGCTTTTGCAGAAGTTTTTCTTTGAGAAATGCCTCCCAGTAAAGGGCGCTGTTTTTCCCCAAACCATGCTTCGATTCGGTGCCTTTCGTCCTTACTGATTTCATACATCCGGTAAATTAAGTCATCAATTTTATTTACCAGTTCGATAATTTTTGAACTGTCCTGAGATTCAAGCAAAGGTTTTGAACTCATATTTCTCTTTGTATCAATGAGTTCTTTTGCAATAGAAGCTAATGATTGGACATTTTCTGCATTCCAGTCTTTTGGCAATGGGAATTTTCTGCGATAATTATTTATGGGGATTTTGTGGCCTCTCTGTCGCTCATGAAACCATAAGCTGGCTATCGGATGGTTCAATATTGCCCATAATGCATAAATATAGTTTTTTTTATCAACCCCTTTTTCGCTTTTCGAAAAAGTTGCATCAAAGCTCTCATAGGGTGCCACGATCTTTCTGGAATTTTCAGGAACATCAACAAGAGCAACTGAACTCCATTTACATTTCCAAGGAGCTGTTCGGTTTGCCCGAAACATGACCATGGGTTCGTTATTCTCAAGATGTTTTCGTAGCTTTCGCCTTGGGCCCTTTTTCCCTAAATTAGCGTCAATCAGCTCTAACCATCCATTCCTACCGTTGCTAAAATCTGAATACGGATTAGTCCTCCTTGCATTGCCACTCCACGGATGGGTTTTCTGTGATTGTTTATTCGTTACCCTTCCCCTGAGTGGCTGAAGCCCATTCATCACACTGTAATAATCCTCAATGCGATTTGGGATACTTTCCATTTTCGATAAAATATCATAAAAAACAGTTGGAACAAGATTGTCAGGTGGATTGATGACATCTATCTGGATAGTCCCTTGGGCTTTTGCCTGTTTCCCGGGAGATGGAACATCGGAAAGGGGGCGAATATAAATCGTCTTCGATGACGGAGCGGTCTTTCGAATAACCCACGCCATGGCTGGACGGGTTACGTTATCAAACCATCCTACCGGAACATCCCACTGTTCCAGTATCTGGCATTTCTGCACAACCCGATTCCGTGTTGATTTCTCCAATAGCTGATCCAATACTGTTTCAGTAAGGAAGATGCCTAGCAAACCGCCCTCTGGAAGAATATCTAAACAATGATTTAGAATCAAAGCTGAACGATCTGGTTGGTTCCTGGCTCTTGGCACATCAGGATGACTTTCGCTTCCACCCTTTCCAGCAAATGGTGGATTGGCTACAATGATTGATGGCCTAACATTTATTTGTTGCACCCATTTTTTATCAAATTGTTCACTTTCTGCATCCAAACGCGTAACCTTCCAATTATTTTGATGGGGCGGATGAAACAACATCAATGTCATTCTGGCTATCTTAGCAGCAAATTCATCCTTGTCGTTACCGAAAATGGAGCCAACGAGCCGTTGATGCCGTTCATCCTGTGGAATACTGAGATAAGTAGCATTCGCAAGCCGTTCGTACCCTGCGACTAAAAGGCTTCCCGATCCACATGTTGGATCTGCCAGAATGCGGTTATTTGGAGCAAGTTCTTCTATAGGCATACGTCTCAAAAGCGTTTTCGCCAATATGGACGGTGTGTAGTGAATCCCCCATTGATTCCGAAGCTCTTTTGTAACGAAGGCTGATGCGTAAAACTTACCGACCATATCCAGACTTACCTGGGAGAAATCAAAGGCAGAATGCAAACGCCCAAGAAGTCGATCAAGCCTTTCTGCGATTCCCTTGGGAACTTTAAAATATTCAGGCAAAAATCTGTTGGCAACTGCCAAGAATTCAACGGCACCGGAGGTGAGGGGCCAATCTTCCTTTAAACGGTCCCTGAGGATTCGAGCTCCTAAAATCGCAATAGCCGCATTGATAACGTCGTTTTGCTTATATTTATCACGTGTGGATTCTATAACTTCCTCTACACCTTTTTCAAATTTATCAACAAGTTCTTTATTGGCAATTTGAATTGCTTGCTTAATCAAGTCAGGCGCAATATCAAAAAGGGAGAGTTGTTCCGGAACCAATTTCGCCCTTTCCAAACGACGTGGCGTGAAATATTTCTGGTTATTTTTAAGGTATTCTTTAAATCTGGAAAGGGGAACAATTTTGTGTTTTGCTTTTTCCCTATCAAAGGTAGCTGCATTTTCGCTTAGGCCAACAGTTATCACTCTGGGCTCAGGCTCTCCACGATGGGCTTTATATTCTGCGAGTACGATAATCGGCGTGGCTAATGCACGAAATGGGGAAATGTCTGAATCGAATTGGATTTTTTCTATATTTTCGGTGCCTTTTACAGATATTACAGCCGTATCTACATCTTGACGCAGAGAACTTGAATAGGCTACCAGATCTGCCTTGTGAAGTTTTCCACCCTCTCCGACAAAACGTATATCACGGAGAAGCGTTTTTTCTTGTTCAGAGTACCCCACCTGTTGAAAAGCCAAGCTTATTTCCTTTCGAATGGAATCGCTAATCGGCTTTTCATTCCCAGTTTTATGTCCTGATAACTCTTGCATGGGATGTGCCTCTTTTTATGAATAACATGGTTTTATATTGGATACTTCATCCTTAATAAAGTCTCTGTCATGATTTTTGATATCAGCGCTATATCAGCTTCTTAAATTGAATCCTCAGCGTTTTTCCTTCTTTAACGGCCGACTTGAAGGTCTCTTCAAGATGCCGTAGATAAAGATTCCTTTCATGGTACCCAACCGCCCTTAAAGCCTTTTCAAGGCTTACTGCTCTATGCTCAAGCTCCATATAGGAGATAAGCTTTATGGCGGCCTTGTCGCAGGTGCAAAACGATATATCGTCTTCAGTTTGGATTAAATAGGCTATTGACATGGCCTCTCCCGCATCTATTCCCAGCCTCGCTTCTTTTGCTTCTCTTTGTACCATTATCAGATTTTCAAGATCAACGTTTTCTATTATCGCAGTATCCTTAATGTCGATTGAAATTTTTACCCCGTTTTTTTTATAATAGTCCACTTCTTCAAAAACTGATCTGGTCAAGCATACATCATAGGCCTTATTTATTTTCCCGAACAAACCAAGAGTGTGAAGATCGAAAACAGTGTCGGCATCAAGCAGCAATAATTTTCGCATAGTTTTCTTCACCAAATCCCTCTGCCGCAAGCTTATCATCAATGTCGGCGCGATCTATTTCCAGATATTCAGCGAAAAGGCCTCTTGATATCTTGCCTTCCAACAGACATCGGCATGCAAGCGACATAAATCGTGAAGGAAACTTGTTCGGTTTTTCTTTGCCGGGTAACCCTTTTCGCATTTCGCGATCAAGATCGCGGAAATTCGGATTCTCCAGCGTATTTTGAGCCAAAGATTTTTTGATTATCTTCAGATTGACAAGTCTCCATAGAATCGCTTCCGTTGATACGCCGAATTCTTTTGCCAGTTCGATGACATCCACTATTCTGATATCGTTGCCGATAGAAGTCTCCTTTAGCGCGTCTTGGATTTGTTTTGCAGGTAAGAGAAGATTTGAAGCGAAAATGTCCGCGTATTGTTCCGGTCTGGTTTTTGTTACGCCGTCTCCGATTTCTTCAGGAGAAAAAACACTCCATGTTATAATGTGAAACAACTCATGCGCCAGATCGAAATTTCTTCTCCATGGCGCATCATTAATGTTGATGAGAATGCCGACGCCCAATGTATTATCCACGACACTGGCTCCGGAAATACCTTCTTCCAATTGCATATGCAGGATTTTGAAGCGAAGTTTGTTTTCAAGCACGTTCAGCAGATTCAACGAGGGGCGGGAACCTAAATCAAGGTACCCGTGAATTTCAGCGCCGAGTTTTTCGGCCTGCTCAAACCCGTTTATCGCAAAATCATCCGTATCATAATTTTTCTGGATGTCTTTCCATCGCCGCTTGAGCCCAAGAATGTTTTCAAGATTGCTGTAATTTTCAAGAAAAGACAAGAATTGGCGTTGAACTTTGTTAGTGTCGGTTTTTGTTGTCTTTCTCCATAAAGGTAGAGGATCAGGGGTGGCATCGGACGCAAGAAAATAATCCAGGCTCCTGCCGTATAAGCGGGCCATCATAATTAATTCCTGGGCATTTACTTTTCTTGCGCCTTTTTCAATGGAGGAAAGCGTCTGGTAGTTTTTAAATCCTAGTTTCCGGGTAGCTTCGGTAATAGAAAATCCTGCCGACTCTCGTGCGGCAACAATTTTACTGCTCAGGGTATTTTCATATTCTTTGGAAAGCATGAATTCCCTCCCGCTTATAATACAATTTTATTATGTTTTGTCTATCAGAATGTTTATTTTATATAAGAAATTGTTATTTTTTGTCAACATTATTGCAATTTGGCCATTTCATCGGGTGTAATTATGTAATATCAAATAAACATTCACGACCATTCCTTCCTTGAAAAAAGAAATATGATTGTTTATAGTAACCGGGCTTTTATTTAAACAAATTAACGGATGGTGATTATATATGATCGGCATGAAAAACAAAAGAGCCTGCAACCTGATTATAGGCCTGTTCTGCTTTCTTGCGGTTACATTGACAGGGTGTAAGGACAAATCTTCGGGAGATCCCGGAGCAAAAGAAATAAAGGGAGCCGCAAAGAGCGCACAAAGAGCTGTTCCCGTTACCGCTGATACGGCAAAGCTGAAAGATATCCCGCTGGAAATACAGGCGATCGGTAATGTGGAATCGTATGCCACGGTTTCAATTAAAGCGAGAGTAAGCGGGGAGCTTTATAAGGTTCATTTTGCGGAAGGGGAGGAGGTCGCAAAAGGAAAACTGCTTTTCACGATAGACCCAAGGCCATTTCAGGCGGCGCTTGATGAAGCTTCGGCCCGTCTTGAAAAAGACAAAGCATTGTTTTCAAAAGCAGAAGAGGATTATAGACGGTATGAGAACCTTTTGCAGAGAGGAAGCGTGAGCAGGGAGCAGTTTGATCAGGTTCGGGCCGGCTTAAACGCATTAAAGGCAACCATCCGGGCGGACGAAGCCGTTGTTGAAAATGCCAGTGTGCAGCTTGGTTATACATCAATATATTCCCCGATTACAGGAAGGACCGGAAACATTCTCATAAACCAGGGGAACATGATAAAGGCAAATGACGACAACAAATCGCTTGTTGTAATCGAACAGATTCAACCGATATATGTAAGTTTCACGGCACCGGAAGTAAATCTCTATGAAATCATGAACCGGTTTAACAGGGAGAGGCTTTCCGTTACTGTCTTGCCGGAAGGTTCAGAAGCGGTACCGGAAAAAGGCATTTTATCATTTTTTGATAATTCGATTGATTCCAAAACCGGCACTATCCGGCTGAAGGGGACTTTTAAAAACCAGAATAAGCGGCTCTGGCCCGGACAGTTTGTTGATGTTGTGCTGACCTTGGGTGATCTTAAGGGTGTTGTTACTGTTCCTTCACAAGCTGTTCAGAACGGCGCCGGCGGGCCTTACGTTTTTACGATTACTTCCGATAACAGGGTTGAATATAAGCAGGTTTCACCGGGAAGGGCATATAAAGGCGAAATCGTAATTGAAAAAGGAGTTTCTGCAGGCGAAAAGGTTGTTACGGATGGACATCTTCGGCTCACACCCGGAGCCCCAGTCGAAATTACTGACGGTGTAAAACCCAGCAATAATAATATCAAAGCTGGAAATAAAGAGGTCCGGCCGTGAATATTGCCCGACTATTTATCAGCAGGCCTGTCATGACAACCCTGGTGATGGCGGGCCTGCTTCTGTTCGGAGTGATGGCATACCGCACATTGCCGGTAAGCGATCTGCCGAATGTTGATTTTCCAACCATCCAGGTAACCGCGAGTCTGCCTGGAGCCGATCCGGAAAATATGGCTGCCAGTGTTGCAACTCCGCTTGAGAAGGAGTTTTCCACGATAGCGGGCATTGACTCGATGTCCTCTTCAAACACGCTGGGCACAACCCGGATTACTCTTCAATTCAACCTGGAAAGAGACATTGATGCGGCCGCGCAGGATGTTCAGTCCGCCATTGCAAAGGCCGCCAGACAGCTTCCTCCGGGAATGCCTACTCCTCCGACCTACCAGAAGGTTAACCCGGCAGACCAGCCTGTTTTGTATCTTTCACTTGCTTCCGCAACTCTTCCGCTCTCATCAGTAAATGAATACGCCGATACCCTGATTGCGCAGAGAATCTCGATGGTCAGCGGAGTGGCGCAGGTTGCGGTTTACGGCGCGAAGAAATATGCGGTCCGTGTGCAGCTTGATCCGAAAGCAATGGCTTCGCGCCAAATCGGCATTGACGAGGTAGCTCAGGCAATTGAGCGCGGAAACGTGAATCTTCCGACAGGTACGCTGTACGGTGAGCATCAGTCTTTCAATATTCAGGCTGACGGTCAGCTGATGAATGCAGCAGGTTTCAGACCCCTTGTTGTGGCATGGCGAAACGGCTCTCCCGTGAGGATGGATGAGATAGGCAACGTTATTGACAGTGTTGAGCGCGATAAGATATTTACATGGCGCAACAACATCCGTTCGATTGTCCTAGCAATTCAGCGCCAGCCCGGAACAAATACCGTCGCAGTGGTAAACGATATCAGGGAACTGCTGCCCGTATTTGAAAAACAGTTGCCCGCGGCGGTGCAGATGATGGTCATGTTTGACCGCTCGGTGTCGATCCGGGATTCGGTAAATGATGTTAAATTTACCCTTGCGCTTACAATCGGCCTTGTGATCATGGTCATTTTCATATTTTTAAGAAATCTTCCCGCCACCATTATTCCAAGCCTTGCTCTGCCGATGTCGATTATAGTCACTTTTGCGGCAATGAAACTCATGGGATTCAGCGTCGATAACCTCTCACTCATGGCTTTGACACTTGCGGTAGGCTTTGTGGTGGACGACGCGATCGTGATGCTGGAAAATATTGTCCGGCACCTCGAAATGGGAAAAGGAGTTCTGCAGGCTACTCTCGACGGCTCAAAGGAGATCAGCTTCACCATTCTCTCAATGACAATTTCGCTCGCAGCGGTTTTCATCCCTGTTCTCTTCATGGGTGGAATTGTAGGAAGGCTCTTCAGGGAATTTTCGCTCGTTATAACGGTTGCTATACTTCTATCGGGGTTTGTATCCTTAAGCCTCACGCCGATGCTTTGCAGCCTCTTTTTAAGGCCGAAGGAGGCCATTCACCACGGCAGAATCTA
>CAZOEH010000085.1:0-9960 GCA_964578785.1 uncultured Desulfonema sp.
ATCTGATCCAGGTTAAAGGCATGAACAATCTGCATTCCGATGAACGAGGCACGCCGGGCCTGGCCCTGAACATCGCCACGGCCTCACGCGGGTCGGACCATCTTCGCAGCAGGCCGGCGATAGACCTGTACCATCTGCCCGAAAAGGTTATGCGAAAGATTTACAGCAGCCCGGTTCCCTACGACGGCCCGCTGAGCTCTGAACATACCGACTATGAAGGCAAGCCCTGGCAGGTTTTCTGGCATCAAAACTGTTACATGGCCGTTGATTGCCTTGGAATATGCAAATACCACACGGTATTTCTGGGCGCTACCCTCCCCAATTTTGAGGACTGGCCGAAGGTGATCTATTACAACACAGGCCTTGAATTTACGCCTGTAGAACTTTGGGAGATTGCCGAACGGTGCAACAACCTTGAACGGTTATTTAATTTGAGAGAGGGATTGACCCGAAACGACCTGAAAAAGGGAGATGTGCTCAATCACCGCTATTTTGACGAACCGACAAGGCGCGGAGCTCCTGATGTTGTCGGGCGGACGATCGATCGTCAAAAATTCAATAAAATGGTGGATGAATTCTATAACCACTGCGGTTGGGACAAGCAGGGAGTGCCCACAGCCGGGACATTGCAGCGGCTCGGCCTTGACCAGGAACCATCACACCTACTATAGCTATCAGAGAGGGAAATAAAATGGAGAAAGTACTGACCGTCAATTATCAGAAGTGCACCGGTTGCCGTCTGTGCGAACTGGTATGTTCCGTAAAGCATGACGGGATATCCAATCCCGCCAGAAGCAGAATCAAAATTGTCA
The DNA here is from genome assembly GCA_964578785.1 of uncultured Desulfonema sp. Taxonomy (GTDB): domain Bacteria; phylum Desulfobacterota; class Desulfobacteria; order Desulfobacterales; family RPRI01; genus RPRI01. The sequence continues at coordinate 813 of CAZOEH010000085.1, forward strand.
AATGGGAGGAGGAAGGCCAGTACGTGCCTATGATCTGCCAGCAGTGTGAAGATGCGCCATGTAAAAATGTCTGCCCGGTAGGGGCAATATCGCGGGATGAGGATTATGGTTTTCTGACCATAGACCACACCCTGTGCATAGGCTGCCGTTCCTGTGTGAGCGTCTGTCCGTTCGGAGCCATGAATTACAACCAGGTCGATAAAAAGGTATTTAAATGCGACCTGTGCGGCGGGCAACCCCAGTGCGTCCGCTTCTGCGATGAAAAAGCGGTTGATTTCGTCGCCGCCGACAACATGACCGCCGGGAAGAAGCGGAATGCCGCAACCCGTTTTTACGCTTCACAAAAACATGCGGCAGTAATTCAGGAACAGATATAGCCGCACCGGCGAACAGGCTGATGTTTTGAGACCCTTGTATGACGGGTTCTTTAAAGCTGACACAAGTAAATGGGTTCCGCCTTTTTGCAAGAAATTTTTACGAAACATAACAACGCCCCCTGATTGTCAATAAAGAGACACAGGCAGAGATAAAATAACGGCTTCGTGGGCTTATATCCACTGAGGCTGTCAAGGTCTTATGGGAGCGGATCTTCTGCCGTTGGCGGAGTCTGAATCTCGATCTTGCCAAACGGCAGAACCCATTTACCTGTGTCAGCCTTTTAATCAGATGTTATGCAAAGCTCCCGTAATTCAGGCTTCTGTGAGAAATAAGAATGGAAATTAACACTATAGAACTGCTTTCGGTCGGTATAGACGTGGGCAGTTCAACAACTCATCTGGTATTTTCAAATCTCTTATTATTAAGGGACGAGCGCTCTTCCTCCCGCCGTTTCCGGATTGAGAAAAGAAATGTTCTCTATGAGGGAAGAATAACGGATACGCCGTTACTGGATGACGATACAATTGACCTCGATAAATTAACCGGCTTTGTAAAGGAAGAATGTGAACGGGCCGGAATAGACCCCGCTGATATCCATACAGGCGCGGTAATCGTAACCGGAGAAACAGCCGGAAAGCATAATGCAAAACATATAGCGGAATCTTTGTCCAAAGATGCCGGAAAATTTGTTGCTGCAACGGCAGGTCCCAATTTCGAAAGCCTTCTTGCCGCAATGGGTTCGGGAGCCGCCGCCAGATCGAAGGATACCGGCAAAACTATACTGTCGTGTGACATCGGAGGCGGTACGTCCAATCTGGCCGTATCGGTAAACGGCGAGGTCGTCACTACAAGCTGTATAGCTGTCGGCGGCAGGCTGCTTTCAATAAATTCCGAAGGGAAAATATCAAGACTATCGGAACCCGCCCGAAAAGTTATGGAACATTTAGGTTTTAATTACAAAACCGGAGACCTTATACCAAAAGAGGCTGTTGAAAAAATTGCATCTGAGCTGGCCGGAGCATTAATAGAGGTAATGACCGGCCCTGCCTGTTCATTTCTGGCCAGGCAGTTGATGGTTACGGAAAACCTGAATTTTACGGGTACAATCGATGAATATTCGTTTTCAGGAGGTGTGGCTGAGTTTATCTATGGGGCTACGGGTGATTACGGCGATATCGGAGAAATTCTTTCGGATAAAATACTATCGTTGATACCGGAATTAAAGGCGCCGGTTGTAGAACCGGTCAATAAAATCAGGGCAACGGTCATAGGCGCCGGATCATATTCCCTTTCGATATCGGGTTCTTCAGGGTTTATGGATGAGACGGTATCCTTCCCGATAAGGAATGTCCCGGTACTCAGGGTCGATGTGGAAAGATCCAGACTGAGCATGGAGCATGTGGTATCGCAGATTAAAAATGCGTTCCGGAGATTTGATTTGACCGAAGGAGAGGACATAGTGGCTTTATATTTCAAAGACCCGGTCAGGGTTTCTTATCCGAAACTTGAATTGTTCGCGACATCCATCGAAGCCGCTCTCCGTAATTCAATTGAAAAGAAGATTCCTGTTATTCTTATCTTTGAAAAAGATATCGCTTGCAGCGTCGGAAATGTTATCCGGCGTGAAACCCGGTTGAAAACCAATCTTCTTTCACTCGATGAATTGACCCTGAAAGACGGGGATTGGATAGATATCAGCCCGCCTCTGGTAGGCTGCCAGGTTTTTCCCGTTACGGTAAAATCCCTTGTCTTCAATATGAACTGAAACAGCGGGCCCACTCCCCGCCGAAGGTTCGCCAGAAGGAAGTGTCATGAGCGTTAATGTGAGCATCCATAAAACCCACCACCATTTCACGGACGGTCTTGAGACCGTCGAAGTTAATGGCGAAACGGTCGGGGATTGTTTAAAAGACCTGGTTGAACGTCATCCGGGTATGGGTAAAGTGCTGTTTAAGCCGGGCGGGAAACTGCATCCTTTGATCGAAATCTATCTGAATATGAAAAGCACCTACCCGGACGAGCTTAAGAAGCCGGTTAAGGACGGGGATGAAATCTACATAACATTGATGCTGGCAGGTGGATAGGCAGATACATTTGAATGAATCGGGTGAAGCTATGTCAGGGTATGGGCTGATGCGAATCAGCCGGATTTTTTCCTTTTTTCTGCAACGGCGGCAGATCCACATCCATCAGATCCGGACAGCCCCAGTGGAAATATATTCACGAAGCCGTGTATCTTATCCGCCTGCTCAACTCTTTGTAGATTACCTGGGGGCGTTGATCATATTCCAGCTTATTTTCCGGCGGATTCGCATCAGCCCATACCCTGACATGGCTTAATATCAAACTCTATGCGGAAAAAAGGTTAATTTTTCATGCTGAAAAAAACTTTGGATAACAGCGAGCCCGGCTATAAGGCCCCGGCGGTACACAAAATTTTCGAGCTGCTGCGGGTTGTGGCTGAATCGCCCGGGATGCTCGGACAGACTGAGCTGGTACAGAAATTAGGCTTCAGCAAAAGTACGACCCATGGCCTGATTCATGCGCTGTTGCGGGAGGACGCCCTTGCCCGGGAGCCGAATGGCCGCAGGTTTTTTCTGGGTTCAGCGGTTACGGATCTGGCCTTTTCAAACTGGAACTATCTTAAAATGGCCGAAATATCCCAGCCGTTCATCAACGAAATAAGGGGGCAAATCGGCGAAACGGTTTTTCTGGGCGGGTTAATCCGCAAGCGCGTTCTGATCATGACTTCCGCCGAAGCCGAAGATCCGATAAAAATTTCAGCGCCGGCCGGCGCCACCATCCCGCTTTTCGCCGGTGCGGTCGGCAAGGTGTTTCTCGCCGGAATCCGTATTAACAAGGTTAAAGAGATGATCGGAGAAAAGGGCCTTCCCCGCTACACTCCCCGCACGATTGTCGATGAAGAAGAATATCTGGCCGAATTGGACCGGGTCAGGACGCAGGGTTACGCGACCGATGACGAAGAGTATATACCCGGAATAAAGGCGGTAGCCGTCGCTCTGCAGAACAGAAACGGGCCGTCCCTTGCCGTATGGGTGGTGGGATTGTCAAATACCATGGGTTCTGCAAAAATTCAGCAGATAATCGCCGTGATCCTCAACACCACAAAAAAACTTCGTCTTGCACTGGAAGTAACACAGTAATTATAAGACCTTTCCCTGCTGAGTGATACACTTGGGGATCCGTTCTTCAGCGGAAGACCGGCTGTAATGTTCGGTTGCTGTCAGGGCACCAGCCAGATGGCCCGGTTGACTGTTTTGTTGATTACGTAACGCGCCACCTTGCCTATATGATCGGCCTGGCCGGAATCGGATTTTCCTATGACGATGGTTCCCGCATTTAAATTATTCGCCTCTTCTGCAAGGGCTTTTCCAATGAACCAGCGGTGTTCGAAATTCTTGAATTCGATATCATCCCGGGTATATCCGGCCTGCTGAAGGAATTCAACAGCCCTGGAGTAAAAATCGTCAATGCTTTTCAGGTCGCTGGTTTTTATGAGGGTGTCGATTTCCCAGTCATTCTCCGCGGCTTCAATCGGGTAAAAATCCGAAAGCTTATGTATAACATGCAAAAAGGTTATCTTCTCGAACTTGCTGCCGGCCAGTACAAAAGAAACATAATCAACAGCCCGCAGGGATCCCGGAGAAGCGTCGACCGCTACAACTATACTTCGGGACTGAACCTGATTGTCCACTATCCATACGGGAATCAATTTTGTACGTGTCAGTAATTCACTCGTAACGCTTCCCAGCATCATTTCCGTTACATAAGATATGCCGCGCCGGCCGACCAGAAGGGCGCATACATTTTCCTTTTCGGCATAGTCCAGAAGATCCCCGGCGACATTTTGCCTTCGCGGTTGAGTGACCTGATCTATGTCTGCGGATTTTACGCCCAGCCGGATCAGCATTTCCCCGTATTCAGAGAGCAGTTCAAGCGCCGCGGCATGGTTTTTTTGATGAACTTTTTCCAGCTTCTCTCTCCCGTCGGCTGTTTTTTCGGCTTCATCGGCCAGGTAACCGGAGATGGTCGGCTGAATGTGAATCAGGCTGTACGAAACATCTCTGAGCGATTTGTACAGTTCGGCGGCATACATTATGGCATATTTTGAATGGATGGAGCCGTCTACCCCGATCATGATTTTTTTATTCATGAGAACCTCGGATAACCTTACATATTTTCAGCGGCGGAGACCGTTCTGTCTCCGAGGATATTGACATACCCCCCCATCTCGTTATCGTACCATCCGTATATGACCGCCTGTGTAACCGGTATGTTTATGATCTTCTGCTTAAGAGTTGCGATTATATTCTTCTCTATTCCGGGAACCTTTTCCAGATCAATGGTGACTTCGGCCGTCCGGGTATGAGTTTCATGCCCTTCGATCAGAGCGGCGACACCCGGCATCCCTATTATATCGCATGAGACATTCTGCTTGTCCGAATAGACGAGATATCCTTTCGGATCATCGGCCGCGGCCTGTTTGTATATGTCGTTTACCATCTCTCTTCTTATCGACTCTCCCGAAAGCTCCTCCTGGAGATTAAGAACCAGTATGATAAGCGAGCCGGTGCTTGTCGGAATCCTGACCGATTCGGCAATAAAACCTATCTGTTTCATTTCCGGAATCACCAGCCTCAGCGCATTTGCCGCGCCTGTAGAGGTAAGGATGATGTTGTTCATAACACTTCTGTTTTTCCTCAAATCAGTCACACCCGTTTTGGGAAGCCGGTCAAGAACCTCCTGTGAGCCGGTTACCGCGTGCACTGTAGCCATGGACGCGGAAAGGATCCTTTTTGAGCCGAAGTAATTGATCAGCGGTTTTATCATGTGTGCAAGGCATGTCGTGGTGCATGATGCGCCGGATATTATCTTGTGACGCCTAGGATCATAATCGTTTGCGTTGATCCCCATAACCGTCGTTACCGAATCCTCCGGCATTGCCTTTCCCTTGTCCCCTATTTTAAAAGGAGCCGAAACTATGACTTTCGCAGCACCCGCCTCGAGATGCCCTCTTACCGAGCCGCGTTTATGGTCGGGAGGAAGCGTCGGATCAAGAAACTGGCCGGTTGTTTCGACTACAAGCTTCACCCCGAAGTCGCTCCATTCGATTTCAGCCGGGTTTCTTGAAGAAAGCAGAAACCTTATTTTTACCCCGTCGGCGATTATAGTCCTGTTTTTTTCATCTATATCGCTTATGACGGAACAGGCCTTTTGCCCGTATAAAAAGGAATAAAGAGATCCGTATGTCGAATCCCTTTCAAGATACTGAGCTATATCGTATATCGATGTCCCGGCTTCACGTCCTATGTTCACGGTGATTTCATCAAAAAACTTCCTCCCTATATGATGCCAGACCGTCAGTTTTCCTATTCTGCCGAAGCCGTTTACTCCCAGCCTGAAACCTTTTCCTTTTCCTTTCGAATCCATTTTTCTTACCTCCTTCCTATGAGCCGTCACAAAATAAACCCGTACTTATTCAGGTTCTTTCCCTGCATTCAAAGCCCCGCTCCCCGAAGCCGGGAGCTTCACATCATGGTAACCGGTTTATATTTTTTAAAGCGGCTTACAGATTCTCTTTTATTCCTATCAGACCCCTGTATACCGAGCCTTCCTGACCGTCAATGCTTATGTAATCACCCGATACAAGGGATACATTCCCGAAGAGGCACGCCTTCTTTATCTCGTCGCAGACAAGATTGCCGCAACCCACAACGCATGTCTTTCCCAGCCTGTGAGCAACTACAGCCGCATGAGACGTCAACCCGCCCCTTGCCGTAAGCAGGCCGTCCGCTGCGTGAATTTCCCTTATATCATCCGGAACCGTATCGTTTCTAAGAAGAATCAGAGGCGTTTCGGGATCTCTTAACCTGAAACTGTTTATCTCTTCAAGGCTGAAAACAATTCTTCCGCTCATGGCGCCGCCGCTGACTCCTATCCCATGTCCTAAAAATGCCTTTTCGTCATTACCTTTAAAATCAAAGGCCAGGGCTTTCTTATGTTCCCGCATCGCCATATCCCTTGTCTGAAGGAGATAAAGCTGATCTCTTGAAGGCCCTTCAAATGTAAATTCCACCTCCTGAGGACTCCACCCTTTTTCATATACCAGTCCTTTTGCCCACTCCCTCAGCGCGGTATAAATATCGGGAAAGTGGGTCTCAAGAGTTATATCCGTTTCCCTCTTTTCAATCTCCTGCTGGAATACCGAAATCGGAAGGGTCCTGACCAGTCCGGACACGACATCTTCCCCCTGATTCTCCAGCGTAAAATCACCCCAAAGCCTGAGAGTGTCTCCGGACCACCTCGGGTTATGCGTAAAGAATACTCCAGTCCCGGATTTTTCGGAAATGTTCCCGAATACCATGGCCTGTATAGTCACGGCCGTTCCCCAGTCATCCGATATCCCCATTATCTTTCGGTAGGCCTTTGCCTTGGAAGACTCCCACGAATCAAAGACCTTGTTGATTATCACCCGAAGCTGATCAAAAGGGATATCCGGAATATCTATACCCGAATCTCTTATCAAATCCTTATATGACAGCGCCAGCTCTTTCATCTGGGCGCCGGTAAAATCTCTTTTATAGGGGATTCCGCTTTTCTGCTTGAACTCGCCGATGAGGGCGTCAAAGCGGTCTCTCTCAAGGTCAAAGGACATTCCATAACCCTGGAGGAACCGCCTGTAATTATCCCAGGCAAACCAGGCATTGCCGGTCTTTGCTGCGATACCTTCGGCTATCTTTTCATTTATGCCTACGTTCAGGAAAGAATCCATCATCCCGGGCTGCGAAATTGAAGAGCCGCTCCTTACCGAAAGCAGCAGCGGATTAAACGGATCACCGAAAGTTTTTTCCGTAATTTTTTCAAGAGAAAAAATATTGTACGCGATCTGCTCCTTGAAATTCTGCTCAGCAGGAGGATAACTGTCGATAATCTCCCTGCAGCGGAAAACTTCCGTGCTTATTATAAATCCCGGAGGAACCGGAAGCCCGTATTTCTTTAGCTTAACCATGTTAAACCCTTTGTTTCCGAGATAAATTATCCCTGAAACCTTTCCTTTAGCATCGTCTATCGGCGTCATGGCGATATGGGGATCATAGTTCAACAGGAGGCGGAGCCTGTACTTGCTCAGTCTTTCGGACTGGTCGAAAAGAATGCTGAGTATCCGGCTTAAAAAAAGATCGAGCTGCTGAAGGCCCAGCGAAAGCGTTATCCTTTCCCTGAAGAATATTTCAGATATCATGTGCCTGAGTTTTTCAGGATCAATGACGGATTCCCTCGGAAGATACTTGGGCAGAATTTCGTCAAACTGCCCGCCTGAAAGGATGCGGTTTAAATTCCGTTCATGTATATTATTGTAATAATCGTTTATAATGTTCTTTACTGCCTGTGCGAATCCCTTGAAGATGTCGAGGTACTGTGTGAAAGTGAATCCTCTTACTTCAAGTGAAAGCAGAAGAAAGTCAAGCTGCCGTTCAAGTTCGAAGGATGAAATTCCGTCAAGTTTCAACGCCTTGTCGAAAAGTCTCAGCCTGTCATAAATCTGGAAGAAGGTCGCCTTGGTTATAAGGGTAAGATCGATTTTCTCGATAAGATCTTCCAGAAGAACATTGATAAGGGATTCAATGCGGAAAGCAAGCCCCAGGGCATCGAATTTGTTTTCGTGGTAACTTCCGTACATGGAAGGAATATCAAGGGCGAAATGCCTTTTTTTGTAAATATCCTCCCTGGCTTCATAAGAAAGAGGTGACAATATTAGGTTCTGTAATGAATCAAGACAATCGAGCAGCTTGTAAAGTTTCTTCTTCGAATCGGTTTCGGAAAGGGCTTCCTTTATCCTCGGCACCTCCGGAAAAGCTCCCTCATCGAGCCTGGCAAGATAATTGTCCATTTCGACAAAGTCGAGATTATATTTGTGATGCAGCAGCTGGAAAAAAATAACCGCAAGTCTGACCCTCTCTTTATCGTTTCCGGATACATCCCCGGCATCGCCGAGAAGACCGGAGAGCCTTTCCTCTTTTATCCCTGCGAGATCGTCAGGGATGATGACACCTTTCTCTTCCAGTTTTGAAAACACTTTATAAACGCCGTCGATATAAGGCCCTGTTGATTCAATCCTTGCATATATGGCCGGGGGAACAAAAGGTTCAACATATTTCTTCTCTTTGGTTTTCCAGAAATTGAGAGTGGCCTCCATGAAACATATAGTCCTGTTGCTGCTTTCGACATGGCTCTGCTTCCTTAAGCAGTGTATGAGAACATCTTTCCTTGCCGTGATTTCATCCAGCATGGTCGAGATATCCCGCAACTTGCCTTCGGCTCCGATATCGTTGAAGTAAACGGGGAAAAGCCTCGCAAGCTGCTTGGCAAGATTATAGACAGGTCCTATATCGCTGTTTAAAAAGCGCGTGATATCCCTCGGGAAGAGATCCGTATCCCTGATAAATACTCCGCACATCGCAAGATTTACTATAAGAGCTGAAAGAAGCCTTGTTGACCATTTCGGTTTAAGCTCGATTATCTCAAGCCATGTTCTTATATTCTGAATATGAGCGCTGTTAACCTGTATCTGCCCGTCATTTCCGACACCTTTCACCATGGGAGCATGAAATCCGAGATCTATGACCGAATCTATAAAAAAGTTTACAAGCTCTATATCGCCTGTTCTGTATACTCCTTTTCCCATGTTAAGAACACAGTTCAGAGCTGTTTTCGGATATGGAGGACAGGAAGCAGATAGAAAACAGGATCA
>CAZOEH010000086.1:0-9951 GCA_964578785.1 uncultured Desulfonema sp.
TATCGCGCCGTTTCCTGATGAACCGGTGATCCCTTACGGCAGGCCCGTTCATGACCGGCTTCGTCTTGAAATATCCCGCGGGGGCTCAAGGGGTTGCAGGTTCTGTCAGGCAGGGATGATATACAGGCCTGTCAGGGAACGTTCTCTGGAAAATATAATCGGTATTTCAGACAAATCCATCGCATCTACGGGATATGAAGATGTTTCGCTCCTCTCATTGAGCACCGGTGATTACTGCTCATTAACTCCTCTCCTCGAACGGCTGATGAGAAATTATGAACCAAGGCATATTGCTGTCTCTTTTCCTTCATTACGGGCTGGCGCACTGACTCCGGAGCTAGTAAATCTCGTAAAAAAAGTCAGGAAAACGGGCTTTACAATCGCGCCGGAAGCAGGGAGTCAGAGACTGCGGGATGTAATCAATAAAAACATAACAGAGGAGCAGATAATCCATTCGGTAAATACGGCATTAAGCATGGGGTGGCAGGTAATAAAGCTTTATTTTATGGCCGGTCTTCCAACCGAGACGGATGACGATATTAAAGAGATGATAGAGCTTGTTTATAAACTCCGCAAAAGCCGGATCAGAAAAAACAGCTCGATTAATGTAAGCGTAACAACGTTTATTCCCAAGGCGCATACTCCTTTCCAGTGGTCTTCACAGATATCTCTGGCGGAATCGGAGGAAAAAATCGGGCGAATCAGAAAGAATCTCAACATTTCAGGTATTAACTTTAAATGGCAGAATCCGAAAACAAGCCTGCTTGAAGGGCTTTGGGCGCGCGGAGACAGGCGATTTGCCGGCCTGCTCGTAACGGCGTATCAAAAAGGATGCAAGTTTGACGGGTGGAGCGACAAATTTAATTACAGGCTGTGGGAAGAGTCGATTGCCGAAGCGGGCATCGATCCGGATTTTTATCTTCTGCGTAAAAGATCAGTATCTGAGCCGCTTCCCTGGGATCATATTGATACAAGGATCAGCAGGGAATTTCTGATATCCGAGCTTGATAAGGCCGTGAAGACGGAGACCACTCCTGATTGCCGGGAGAATGGCTGCAGCAGTTGCGGCGTATGCGATTTTGATATTATAACGCCAAAACTTTGCAGAGAGGTCGGAAAAACAGATGAGATAAAACAAATAGATGCGGATGCTGGAAAAACTAATTATAAAAAGCTGAAAATGCTTTTCGCAAAAAGGGATCAGGCAAGGTTTTTCGGACACCTTGAACTCATAAATATATTTTTGCGTGCTATAAAGCGGGCCGGAATTGAGGTGGCCTATTCTGAAGGATTTCATCCGATGCCTAAGATATCCTTTGAAGACACGCTTCCTGTGGGAATGGAAAGTCTTTGCGAAACACTTTATCTGACGGTATCGGAAACAACGGAACCCGAGTCGATTCCTGAAAAATTGAACAGGCAGCTTCCGGAAGGATTATCCGTTTATAATTGCACGGAGGCCGTAAAGGAGGCCGGCAGCAAACCCGGAAACTGTTGCTATGAAGTTTCATTGTCCACGGGCGGTTTTGATAAGAATAAACTGGAATTGTACGAAATGAGCTCCGGTGTCATAATAGAACGGACAAATAAAAAAGGAATTACAAAGAAGATCGACCTTAAAGAAGCGGTCAGGAGAATCGGCCTGTTTTCTCCGGGCAGACTGGAAATGGAATTATCATCCGAGCCGGGAAAAACGGTAAGACCCGCTGAAGTCCTGAAAAGAATTTTCGATCTTCCCGAAGAGCAGTTAAAAACGGCAAGAATAGTTAAAACCTCGATTACATTATAATATAAATAACCATTCAGGTGATAGGAATCAGAATTCAGAAGCCGGAATAAAAAGGAAACCAGCGTTGACCCTGGTGATACTTTATCTGTGCCCAACTTGAAGAAGTTGGCAAGTTGCGGGAGAACACATTGTTTCTCTGGATTCAGTCTCCTGAATTACGACTTCTGAGCAGTTACATAATTAAAATTGATAATAAATTAAAAATATCAATAATGATCAGCTTAGTTCTGTGGCTGAGTCATTATTAATAAAACGGACTTATAAAATAAAACAGGGTGTTATTATGTACAAAAAGATAGTCGTTAATGTATGTGAACATGAAACACGAATTGCGCTTCTTGAAGACGGAACAATCGCCGAGCTTTTTATCGAACGGGGAAACAGTTCCGATATCGGAGGAAATGTCTACAAGGGAAAGGTTCAGAGAGTTTTACCGGGTATGCAGGCCGCCTTTATTGATATAGGGCTTAATCAGGCCGCCTTTATATATGTAGATGATCTGAATTTCGGGAGTTGCCGGGAGATCAAACTGCTTGATTCCGGGGAAGATGAAATCGATGAGACTGCGGAAATGTATCAGGACACGGCTATTTCTCCGAATAAAGATCATGAACCGACAATAGGAGAACTTATTACCGAAGGGCAACAGCTCCTTGTTCAGGTGGCAAAACCGCCTATAGGCACAAAAGGCGCCCGCGTGACTTCTTATGTCACCCTCCCGGGAAGATTTATCGTGCTTATGCCTAATTCGGATCATATAGGCGTGTCGAGACGCATAGAGAACGAAGCCGAAAGAAACCGTCTTAAGGAAATGGTTATTTCATTGAGAAAGGAGAATTACGGTTATATCGTCAGGACTGCCGCTGAAGGAATCCACGAAGAGACCCTTGATTATGAGATGAACTTTCTCATCAATTTGTGGAAAAATATCCAGGAAAAATACAAAACAGCCCCGGCGCCGTCACTTCTTCACAAAGAGCTTACGGTATGCCTCAGGGCTGCGCGCGATCTTTTGATGCACGAAGCAGAAAAAATGATTATTGACTCACGGCCGGATTTTGAATCGGTTCTCTCTTTTCTCGATACATTCATGCCGAATTTGAAGAGTTCGGTAGAGTTGTATGAAGGATACGAGCCAATTTTTGATGCGTATAATCTCGAGGGGGATATCTCTCGTGCCCTGAAAAGAAAAATATGGCTGAAATCTGGAGGGTACATAGTCATAGAGCAAACCGAGGCTCTTGTTGCAATTGACGTCAATACGGGACGGTACGTTGGAAAGCATAATCTGGAAGAGACCATATTAAAAACAAATCTTGAAGCGGTAAAAGAGATTGCCTACCAGATACGGCTGAGAGATCTCGGCGGAATAATCATACTTGATTTTATAGACATGGAAAAAAAGCAGAACCAGGAGAAAGTTTTCAATGCTCTGAAGGAGGCCTTGACCAAGGATAAAAGCAAAACGCATGCTCTTCCTATTTCGGAATTGGGATTGATCCAGATGACAAGAAAAAGAATAAAATCTCCGCTGACACAGGTTCTTTGCGAACCATGTTTTTACTGTGACGGAGAAGGATATTTACTGGCAAGACAGACGATTTGCTACAACATATACAGGGAAATACAGAGGGAAGCTTTTGATATGGGAGGCATTAAGGTTGCCCTTCATGTTCATCACGAAATTGCCGAACTGTTGCATGGTGAAGAAAATCACCTGATTGTCTCTCTTGAAAGAATGATAGGAAGGCAGATTGTAATATATCCAAAACCGGAATATCATTTACAGGAGTTTGAAACATATGAAATATATAAAGAGTGAGAAGCGTTGTTATGTTTTGTAATAATTTCCCGCCTATCGGTAAAACCGTTTTCATATACATACCTAATATAGTTGTTATACAAAGTTCTGATATTATTTATTGACACGGCGATATATATATGTTCTATTTCGCGGTTATTATGAGGGTATCTCTGAAATAAGGGAGCGGGATAAAAAGACTTAACCTGCTGTTATGCTTTGATAAAATTAATAGTAATACGCTATGAAGACGAAGGATGAATAGATTATGAAAAGAACATATCAGCCAAGCAGGCTCAAAAGAGCCAGAACACACGGTTTTTTAAAAAGAATGTCCACCAAGCAGGGAAGAAAACTGATTAACAGGCGAAGAGCAAAGGGCAGGACCCGATTATCAGTTGTATAAAGATATTTTAACCGGGGTTGTTGATCAACTATACAGAATATTAAATTGCATAACTTCAATTTTCCGAAGACAGACAGAATACTAAAGCACAATGAATTTCTTCTGCTGTCCAAAAAGGGAAAGAGAGTAAAAAACAGATATTTTACGATCGTTTATTCGCAAAGTCTCATAGGAACAACACGGCTTGGATTGACGGTATCAAAAAAAACCGGAAATTCGGTTGTGCGTAATAAAATAAAGCGCCGGATACGTGAATACTTTCGAATGAATAAATGCAGTTTTAAAAGAAAATGGGATATTAACGTTATTGCTAAACCGGAAACAGGAAACCTGAAAACAGCTCTTTTTATACCCGCGTTGAATGATGTTTTCAGGAAGATAGAGGAAGGTCTTGATAATTAGAAAAACATTTCTTTTATTTATCCGTTGTTATCAGTATATCATATCTCCGCTGACCGGGCCTGTTTGCCGTTTCTATCCATCCTGTTCGGAATATGCCCATGAAGCAATTTTTCATCATGGTCTTTTCAGGGGAACATTTCTCGCGGTTAAGCGGATACTGAGATGCCATCCATATAATCCGGGCGGGGTCGATCCGGTCCCAAAACGCCAGATATAAAGATTAATGTATAAAGGTCAGAAATCCTGCCGCATTTCCGGGTGGAAACTAAATATAAGTACCGAATGATATCGGGGAGGTTTTAATGGATCAGGCACGTTTTATTATAGCGGTAGCGCTTTCGTTTTTGGTTTTTTTGGCCTGGGATTATTTTTATAATGATAAGAAACCTGCAACTAAAGTAGAACAGGTAGCAGAGGTACAGCAGCCTATTAAGACAGAAGCGCAGGAATCCGGCAAAGATATCAAATCACAGGAAAAACCTTCTTATTCGGAACCTTCAGTAAAAGCCGGCGAAACAGCAAGGGTTATTAAAATCAACACCCCGTTTTATTCTCTGATTTTTAATGAAAAGGGCGCGTCCATAACGAGTTTTGTCTTGTCCAAATACAGGGAAAACATAAATGACGATTCACCGAATAAAGAGCTGATACCCAAAGAAATTGAAACGGGAACGATACTGGCCGGCTTTGCCGGAAAAAGCGTTCCGGGCCTTGAGAATGCTCTTTTTGTTTCAGATGCCGATTCAGAACTCATCGATCTGAAAGACGGAAACAAAGAGATCAAATTTTACTGGAAATCTCCGCAGGGTATAATTATTGAAAAGAAATATAATTTATCCGCAGACACATACTTAATCGGTTTAACAGTTAGTATCATAAACCAGTCCTCTGAATCTATAAAAGACAAGCTGTACGTTTCTCTAAACAGTTTTTATAATGAAAATAGCGGTTCACAAAGTTTTGAAGGGCCGAGCGCTTTAATAAACAACAGCCTTGAACAGGTAAAACTTAAAGATATTGAAGAAAAAAATACTTATTCAGGAGTTCTTAAATGGATTGCTGTTCAGGACAGGTATTTTATGGCCGCGATTATACCGAAAATCTCATTGGAAACGGATATGCGCCTTAATTTAAAAGATAAGAAATATCTTGAAGCTCAATATCTGAATCCTGAAAAAGAGATTCGCCCGGGCGCTCAGGAGCAAGTCGAATTTAATATTTTCTTCGGACCTAAAAGCATGAAACTTTTAGGAAGCCTTGGTTATGATTTAAACAAGTCTGTTAATTTCGGATGGTTCGATTTTCTTGCAAAACCCTTCCTTTATTTCATGAATTTTTTATACCGGTTCATTCCAAACTATGGCGTGGCTATTATTCTGCTTACAATAATAATTAAGCTATTATTCTGGCCTCTCGGGTCAAAAAGCTATAAGTCGATGAATGAAATGAAAAAAATTCAGCCGCTCCTTGCAGAAATAAAAGAGAAATACGGGAACGACAAGAAGCGCATGAACGAAGAGCTTATGGGGTTATATAAAACATACAAGATCAATCCCATGGGCGGATGCCTTCCGCTTGTAGCGCAGATACCCGTTTTCTTTGCTCTGTACAGAATGCTTTATGAAACGATTGAGTTGCGGCATGCGCCGTTTATGTTCTGGATAAAAGATCTTTCGGCGCCTGACAGGCTGTTTAATTTTGCTTTTTCCATTCCTTTTATGGAACCACCGTATGGCATACCTGTTCTGACAATAATAATGGGAGCAACAATGTTTATACAGCAGAAGATGACTCCCGCTGTCGGCGATCCGACTCAGGCAAAAATGATGATGATATTGCCCTTTGTATTTACCGTCATATTTGTCAATTTTTCTGCCGGTCTGGTTTTATACTGGCTGCTTAACAATATTTTATCCATTCTTCAGCAATATATCGTTTCAAAGAAAACTGCTTAGGGGTTGTTACGAAATAACTATTACATTCCGGCTATTTCGTTACGGCTCCTTATGCCGTTTTCGGCAGTCAAAGGTTTAGGTTGGTTTTTAAACGACTGCTTAGCAGGATAGAAATTATTTCCTCTGTTTTTATACCCCTCAATAGTTAATGAAAAGAGCGGCAGGAAATAATTTCGTAAACATACTACACCCCTTAAAGATAACACTGAAAAAAGTCCCGTTTATCGGGGTTGGAGGCGGAGGAGAAAGTATGCCCCATTATCTGGAATTTGATGGGATAAATGTTGAAAAAGCAATCGAAAAAGCCTGTAAAGATTTAAACCTTAAAAAAGAAGAATTATGCCACGAAATTATTTCATACGGCTCAAGCGGGATATTCGGGCTTGTCGGAACAAAAAAAGCAAAAATCAAAGTCACCGTACAGGATATTGAGAAAGAAAGATCCTCTTCTGACAATAATATTCCTGAAGAAAAACTTTCCGGCTTTCAAGGTTCTGATGAGAAAAGCGAAAACCGGAATATTGAGACAGGGCATGAAATCCTGAAAAAAATCCTCAATACCATTACAGATGGCGCCAGTACCTCTGTAAGAATTCAGGGAAAAGAAATATGTTTTGACATAGACTGTTCAAACCCGGCAGTTATTATCGGCAAGAAGGGACAAACACTCGATGCAATTCAATATCTTATTGAAAAAGCATTAAATAAAAATAATGGCGAAAAATTCAATATTAAAGTTGATGTCTCCGGTTATCTTGCTAAAAGACATTCAAAACTCAGAAGCCTGGCTGAAAAAATAGCGGAAAAGGCAAAGGCAAACGGAAAGCCGATGTCATTGGGTCAAATGAACGCAAACGACAGAAGAATAATTCATCTTGCCTTAAAGAACGACTGCGATGTTAAGACACGTAGTGTAGGTGAGGGTTTTATTAAAAAGATTGTTATTTACCCGAGAAGAAAAAAGCAGGCATAACGATTTTCTCAAGTTTTCCGAAGAATCGTTTTGTATGCCGAAAACAATAAAATGCCATGCCGGAGGAATTTTACCAATAAAGCAGTATCTCCGGATACGGCATCATACGGGGTTGAGACACAAAACCGTGTAACTATTAATTATGCGAAAACAGACAGATGGAAAATGACACCATTGCTGCAATATCAACTCCCATGGGCGGTGGCGGGATAGGAATTATAAAAATATCCGGGAAAAACGCTGTACCGATTGCCTCCTCCATATTCAGAAAATCATCTTCAGAAGATCCATTCAATAACGGGATAGAATCTCACAAGCTCTATCACGGACACATTTTCGATCCGGAAAGCGGTAAGATCCTTGATGAAGTCCTTGTATCCGTGATGCTTGCGCCCCATTCATATACAAGGGAAGATGTTGTCGAAATAAATGTTCATTCCGGCATTATCATTTTAAAAACCGTTCTTGACCTAATAATCAAACAGGGCTCAAGGATTGCCTTGCCGGGAGAGTTTACAAAAAGGGCTTTTATAAACGGAAGACTGGACCTATCTCAGGCGGAAGCCGTAATAGATATTATTAACGCAAAAAGCAGAAAAGCCCTTGAGATTGCATATGCACAGACCGGAGGAGAGCTCGGACTTTACATTGAATCGATTGTGAGTATATTAAACAGTATTCTTATAAAAATAGAAGCGGCAATAGATTTCCCTGAAGATGTGGAAGCTCTCAGCCCTTTTAAGGAAGCAGCCGTTATTGAGGATGAAGTTATCGGCAAATTGAACGAGTTGATACTCGGCTATGATGAAGGGCATGTTTTCAGAGAGGGTGTAAAAATTGCCATAGCCGGTAGACCCAATGTCGGAAAATCAAGCCTCCTGAACCGGCTTTTAAAAACAGAGAGAGCGATTGTAACCTCCGTTCCCGGAACAACAAGAGATGCCATAGAAGAAACACTGGTCATATCGGGAGTGCCTGCCGTAGTTTCAGATACTGCCGGATTGCATGAAACAACCGATCCGGTTGAGACGCTGGGGATCAAAAAAACAAGGGAACTTATTCAGGGTGCGGACATAATCCTTTTTATGACAGATGCCGTTTCTCCCTTAACCGGATCTGACCGCAGAATTTATGAGAGCATAAAGGAGAAGCAGGTTGTAATTGTAATAAACAAGATCGATCTGATTCCGGAAAACCGGGAAATATCGCTTGATGATGATTTAAAAAGACTGCCATGCGTGAAAATATCGGCTTTATATGATATCGGGATAGATTCCCTGAAAGAAAAACTAAAAAACTTACTTCTTGATAGGATTGATTATGATACTGTGACGATCGTTCCGAATCTGCGTCAAAAAGTTGCGGTTGAGAAATCTCTTGAAAATGTTCTTTCCGTGTTAAAAGGATTAAAATCCGGCCTGCCTTATGAAATGATATCAATAGACCTTGGAGAGGCCATCGATTCGCTAAATGAGGTTATCGGCAAAAATATAAAAGCTGATATTCTGGACCAGATTTTCAGCCGGTTCTGCATAGGGAAATAGAAGGTTTGGAATAACTCTTATTCGCCATGTCGGGATTTGGGCGCGAATGCATACCGCATGAAATTTATGCTAAAACTTCGATGACGCCCCCGGGCGGGTAATAAAAATATACAGGCGGATAAGATATAAGGCTTCGTGATAATAACTCCCTTGGGGCTGTACGGATTTCATGGAAGCGGATATGCCGCCGCGGGCGAAGGACTTAATCGGTTCATGCGGATATCATTCGCGTCCATACCCCGACATGGCGATAGACAAGATATCGTGCAAAGGGCTGAAATAATGTTTCACGTGAAACATTATCGTTAACTAAAATTAAGGAGAATATTGTGGATATAGATTTTGAGCCGTTTTTTAAAAAATACGAGGCGGTTGTTGCGATGGCTGATAATGCCTTTAATAAAGTCAGAGACAGCCATCCTGAATGCGTAAAATGTAAAATAAACTGTTCGGACTGCTGTTACGCGCTCTTTGATCTTACCCTAATCGAAGCATTGTATATAAACCATAAAGTCAGTGAAAATATCGATGGCGAAAAAAGGGTAAAGCTGGATGAAAGGGCGAATGAAGCAGACAGGGCCGTATTTAAGCTTAAGAAAAAGGCCTATAATGAGTTAAAATCAGGAAAAAGCGAAGATGAAATAATTAACGACCTGGCTGCAAAAAGAATAAGATGTCCTCTACTTAACGGAGAGGATTGCTGCGATCTTTATGAATTCAGACCGATAACATGCAGATTGTACGGGATACCGGTATCTATCGGCGGGGCAGGGCACACATGCGGATTATCGGATTTTAAAAAAGGAAAAGATTATCAGACTGTAAATATGGATGCCGTTCAAAAAAAGCTGTATGAGATATCGGATGAACTGGTGAGGCATATCAACTCGAAGTATGTAAAATTATCTGAAGTTCTCGTGCCAATATCAATGGCAATACTGAATGCTTACGATAAAGAATATCTCGGTCTTGCCGATACGGATAAAACTCCGGCAAATGAAAAATGATAGAATAGCAAAATTATTAAGGATAAATAAATGCCCATATTGAATAAAGACGAGGAACTGAGAAAAAAAGCTAT
>CAZOEH010000087.1:0-9942 GCA_964578785.1 uncultured Desulfonema sp.
ATTAACCATCCGTGTCAAGAAAAAACTAAATAATTTTCTTAAAAACAAAAATATTCCGTAAATCAATTTTATTTTATATCTTCTTCCTGTTATCATATAAGTAAGATATTAAACAAGATAAATATGACGGCTTCGTAAAAAGTCCGTCAACAGGCATAAGGCGGTTTAGCCAAGGCCTGGGGCGAGGGTGGATTTCCCGCCAAGTAAAAAGGCCAAAATCACGTCACTCCCGTGAAAACGGGAGTCCAGAAGTGTTTTAAATTACTGGATAGCGAGGGTGCTTCACTACGTGCCCCGCTTTCGCGGGAATGACGAAAAAGGGAAAATCCGAATTTTTTATTATACCGTCAAATATGGTTAAAGGCAATTTACAGGAGAAATTGATAAATGAAGAAGATAACGGAGAAACCGGAACATTATGAAACCGAAGTAAAATTTCTTATAACTGATGCAGTGAGTCACCGCAAAAATCTCATATCCCTTGGAGCTGTAACATGCGGGAATTTCTTTGAAACCAATATAAGATTTGATGATAAAAATAAAAGTCTCTTTAAGAATAAATCGCTGCTCAGGCTCCGCAAAGATACAAAAGCTACTCTTACCTATAAATCCCGGCCTCCTGTTAAAGATAACAGGTTTAAAATAATGAAAGAACTTGAAGTGGAAGTCAGCGATTTCTCTATTGCCGGTCAAATACTGGAATCCCTTGGTTTTAACCGGGAACAAATATACGAAAAATGGCGTGAAACCCTGACAATCGGCAGTACCTGTTTCTGTATAGATAAAATGCCTTACGGAGATTTTCTTGAAATAGAAGGGGAGAAGGAGGAGATTATAAAATACTCATCTCTGCTCGGGCTTGACTGGGAAAAAAGGATACTTCTCAACTATATTGAATTGTTTGATATATTAAAAAAATCCCTTGACCTCCCCTTTTCAGACATAACATTCGATAATTTTAAAAACGTCGGAATCGATTTTTCAGGTTATCCTGATAAAGTTAAAACATTGTTAACCCGGCTCATCTATCCCGGCTGAAACAGGCTCTTCCCCCGGCTCCGTATCCGTATCTTTTATGCATCTTATATCACCGTTTAAAAGTCCCCCTGTTTCAACAACAAGACTTTTGCATGAAATCTTTCCGGAACAAATCCCGGTTGACAGAACCACCACTTCATTTAATGCAGTTAAATACCCTTCAAACTGTCCCCCGATGGTGACATTATCAGCAGTTATTTCGGCAAGGACAATGCCTTCTTCCGCAATAATGAGATTCTCCCCTTTTATTGACCCCTCAAAAGAGCCTTTCATTATAAGCCTGCCCTTAAATGAAAAGGCTCCTTTCAGCCTCAATTCGCTGTCAAAAATCGATATATTGGTATTTTTATTTTCCACGGCAACTCCTAAACCGGACGCAGAGAAACAGTCCCAAGCAGAAAATCATCACGCCTGATCTCGATCCTGCAGTCACCCGGTAGCTTTCCTTCCGTGCCTGTCATATCACGAATCACTACAGGTTCATCTATATTCATATTCCCGATAAACGATCCTGCACCGGTTATAAATGCCCCGACCCCTGAATTTCCACCCACATTTGTATTTATATCGACAAGCTTTACAGCTTTTCCCTTTTCGACATCAACAGTATCTCCGGGGTAGAAGCAGGCCGGATGGTTGTCGCCCGCCTTTATAATAACATATTTCAAATAAGGATCAGCGAGTTCTATAAATAAATTCCCCGCCTCTTTATTTTTGTTTGAAACAATAATCTGGTACGAATTACCTTTTTTATCCAGAGAAAAGCGGCTGAGTAAATCCTTGCCTGTATTTATTACATATCCCCTGTCTTCACCAGTGTTGTTCCTTGAATTACATATATAGCCTTTAAAATTAACAACAAGTTTTGAATGGTCTTTGCGGCTTGAAATGATGTCAATGATTTCAAGTTTATCGCCTTTTATCAGTTTAATATGACTGCCGCTTTCATCTATCCTTTCGGCTCCGTTTACTCTTGTCTTGAATAATATTTTCGAAAACTTATACCGTTTTTCATCCGCTTTTGCCGATGACTCAGGAGTTGCTCCATCGCTTTTTTCATCAATCGCAAGGCTGATGCTTCCGCACGGGAAATAATCTTTCCTTACAACTACCTTTGTCGGCTCATTAATTATGAATTTTCTTCTGACATCGCTTATTGAGCCATGCCCTGCAACATCTGCGGTAAGGCCTCTTTCATAATTTGCCTCTATATGTGTTACCATCACGGAGTCACCCGGATTCACATATAAAATCTCGTTATCCTTTACGGCTATCGGTATGGAATCATTTACAGATACGACAAGATATTTCAACTGGGGAGGATCGAGATTTACTCCGGGCATCTCGGGAACAATATCAAAGAGCTTCATAAATGAATTAATGGCAAGGTTGTGGTGCCTGACCTTAGTTTCCATTGATAATGATTTACCTGTCTCAATGCCGAATGCCGGTATTCCGCAGGAATAAAGAGCGTAATAGGTGGCTGATTTTCTCTGCTCTTTGTGTACTGTAGCCTCTTCCCTTGTCTTATGGTTATTGAAATGGAAGTGAAGGCCGGAGTCCTGAATATCCCTGTTAATATCTCCTGCAACAATTCTTGCCATGTTACCAAGTTCAATCACGCGGCCTGTTTCCGCAACCGTGTATACTTCTGAATCAGCAATGATGGATTGACCGAACCGTTTTGGATTCCGGTCGGGCCCTTCCCATTTTTCCGAATAAAAGCCTGACCCGTCATGAAGGTTCAAAAGACAATCGCTTTCCGCTATAAGCTTTTTTAATATTTCAACAACTTTTTTCTCATAGTTATCGGGAGGATCATCCGCAAATTTCCTGTTCATATCCTCATTTATCTTTCGCCTGTTAAGTACAATCGACTGGAAATTCGCCCTTGGCACAACTATCAGGTTCCCTCTCACAAGACTGATATCCGCATAATGATCGGCAGACAAAAACCCGCCCGGCTCATCACCCTGTATTCCCCCTATCAATATCAGAGTTTTGCCCGGTTCCTTTCCATATATCCTGTAAATATGCAGCTCATAATCGGTGCCTTCGAAATAAACCGAATGGACCTTCTTCTGGGCAAAAGAAAAAGCCGGATAAATAAGGATGCACAAGACGGCAAAACATATAAATATGACGCCTGCCTTTTTATTTATCATCTTCTTCATCAGGTTCCGCCTGTTGTTATTTCAACGGGAAGATCTTTTTCCAGAAGAAGTTCGCCTGAGACGGAAAACACAAACACCGTGGCGGTCTTGAAGCGCTGCGGAGCGGATTTAATATTTGTTGCAAGGAATACCTGTTTGAACCGGGATATGGAAAAGCGACGCCCCCTGTTGATCTCGGAAGGTCTTTTCGAAATCAGCGGCACATCCGGCACGGAAAACCAACTGCTCTGGTCGGTATTACTTTCCTTCAGTATGACAAATGCATAACCTGTAACATATTGAACATCGGTACCGGCATTCTTCAGATCGAATTGAATATTCAATGTGCCGGTTTTGGCTTCATGAAAGACATTTAAATTATCCACCGAAACTTTCACACGTCCCTTAGGCGCCGTTTCAGCCTGCAAGGGGGTTTCGGATGCAACAACCGCAGGCACTGACTTATAGGCGCCCGCGCCTCCTTTTACCATTGATTCGGCCAGCACAAGCCGGGCTGTAAGAATATCCTTTTCATCCCTCATAGCCAGATAATTCTTCTGTGAAATATCAAGAGCCTTCAGCAGCGCGTTCTTCTCTTCAACATATTGCCTGCTTGTATAAAGAACGAAAACGGCGGCGAAAAACAACAAAACCTGGATCAGGATAAGCGCAATCACCAGTCCTTTCAATATCCTGACTTGTTTGATCTTCCCATTCTCTCCTACCAGCATGAGAGTGTGGTATCCGCCCTCTGACGGCGTAACCTTAAATGAAAGATGTTTTAACGCTTTTTCCAGCTTTCGCGAAAAATTTTCCACTTGCCTTCCTCGAGCTTTAATACAAGTTCTTTTAATCCGGCATTATTAAGGCCGCTTGATTTATATATCTGGACAAATGACGCCTGGCTGGATTTGCTTCCGGGTTTTATAGACAGCTTTTCAATTGAAACATCGATGTAGTTGTATTTCCGGAAAATCTGTTCCTTATGCTTCAGCCAAGAATCTCTGTTCATGCCCTGTGATCTGAAATCTTTAGCATAATAACTTCCATACAGACCGGCATCTCTTGATGACCAGGCCTTCAGCCATCCATTTATCACCTCGGCAACCACCTGGTCTTTCACAGTTGCCTTCTCCTGCCCCCGCCGGTTTTTCTGATCATCACGCTGCAGCTGCTTTCTCCCGGAGGAATCGTTCAGATTACCGAACGCCGCAAGGAGCAGGTTTTTACCCTCCCCGGATTTACTGTCTTTATCTGCCGGCAGGTATTCATCCCCGATAATCCTGAATTCCCCGTCTCTGTTTGACAGAAATATTTTTCTTATGCCGGCAAAAGATTCCTTATCGCCGGTTTTGGCAACCTGCTCAAACAGAACTGCGTATATCCCGTTATAGCCGACAACTGATACCCATTTAGGAGTAACGGAAAAAGATTTCTTTTCCGAATAAAATTTTTTTCTTTCGGCATTCCACTCTGACCACCAGCTTATATCCGGAACATAGTCATAATCATAAAATTTTACATATTCCTGGTATGTACCGTTTCTAATCGCGTCAAACCATGCGAAGAGAAACTCGTTTATGGATTCCCCGGTTCTTTTCACAGAGGCCACCGGAACAAAATTCAGTTTTTCCGCTATGATGACCGGAGTTCTGTTGAATCTGATATATTTGGCAAGCGTATCTATGTCCTGGTCGGCAAGTACGACACAGCCGTTTGTGTCTTTTGGTTTCTTGGGCTTGTCTGTACCGTGCAGCCAGATTGAATTTCCTGTTTTACCCGCCATGCGGTCAAGTATATTAGGATAATCAACAGGAAACGCCCTTGAACCGTATGTAGCCGAAAGATCTTTCTTTTCAAACTCCCTGTCCGAATAATATATCCCCTCGGGTGTTCTGCTGTCCCCTGAAACCAGTTTGGGTCCGTCGGTCTTTCCTGTTGAGCATTTAAACCGATGAACCTCTCTGAATACCTTGTCGAATGAATACACAAATAACTGCTGGCTCTCTTTCTCGACCACTATCGCATATTCTGTAGTGTCATCGGAGTCAAAAGATACTAGAACATCCGGAATCAGATCCAGCGCTTTCCCGTTGCCGGTTGATGCCCCAACCGTATTGCACAGGTAAAAGAGCAGTAAAAGAACGATAAGTATCCTGTACATTTTCATCTGTTAGAACCTTCAAGCCTCCTTTTGATCGAACTTCGGATATTGTCTCTGGTCTCTGGTTGCTGGTCTATGGTTTAACCAGAAACCAATTCATACATCTTCCCAACTTCTCAACTTCCCATCTTCTTTCACCTTCCGCTTCCGCCTTGATTTTTTACTATTGCCTATTGCCTGCTGCCTATCCACTATCCACTATTCACTGTTCACTATCCACTCCTTATACTGTATCCCAGATGCCTGTATGCCTCTTCGGATGCCTTTCGGCCTGAAGAAGTTCTGACAATAAAACCTATTTTCAGAAGAAACGGTTCGACAACATCCACAAGAGTATCCGCTTCCTCCTGCAGGGTTGCGGCAATTGCCTCTATTCCTACCGGGCCGCCTTTATAATACTCGATTACCGTTTTAAGGTAACGGCAGTCGAGAGTAGTAAGCCCTTTTTCGTCAACACCCTCAAGCGCAAGAGCTTCCTGAACAGTTTTTCTGTTTATTATGCCGTCCCCCCGGACCTGAGCATAATCTCTGACGCGTTTTAAGAGTCTGTTGACTATTCTCGGAGTGCCTCTTGAACGCTTCGACAGTTCACGGGCGGCCTCCTCACCGATTTCGACTTTCAGAAGCGAAGCCGAACGCCCCACAATAACCATAAGATCTTTTTCGCTGTAAAAATCAAGGGTCCTGAATATCCCGAAACGCTCTCTCAAAGGCGCAGAGAGCAATCCGACCCTTGTCGTGGCGCCAACAAGAACAAAGCGTTTCAGACGGTACCTGTGGCTGCGAGCATTAACCCCCTTATCGAACACGAAATCAATGGCGAAATCCTCCATCGCGGGGTACAGAAACTCCTCAACCGTCTTCGGAGTGCGGTGGATCTCGTCAATAAACAGAATATCCCCTTCCTCCAGATGGGTAAGGATGCCTATGAGATCCCCCCCTTTTTCAAGCGCCGGCCCTGATGTAACGGTAAGATTGCCGCCTGTTTCATTGGCAATAATATGGGCGAGAGTCGTTTTCCCGAGGCCGGGCGGGCCGTGGAAAAGAACATGATCGATGGGTTCCCCGCGCTGTTTTGCCGCTTCAATTGCGATCTTGAGGGTCTCGACAACCTCAACCTGGCCGATGTAATCCGATATGAACATGGGACGCAGGGAAAGTATTTCAGGTTCATGATCATCAGGAAGGCAGGAACCGGAAAGTATCCCTTCCTCTCCGGAAGAATAGGTAATAATCTCATCAGACATCAGGGCGCTTCTCCTCTGTATACTTCCTCAAAGAGCTCTTCGGGACAGGAAATCGATTTATTACGTTTCATTGCTTCCGCAACCATCGTCTTTGCCTCCGATAATTTATATCCAAGCTGTGACACAAGCACATCGATTACCTTCTGAGTCAAATCTTCCGCAGGAGGCTCCTGCGTCTCTTCCTGCTTCCTGATAAGGGCGAATTTATCCATCTTCCCTTCAAGCGTGGCTATTATCTTATGCGCTGTTCTGTTCCCGATGCCTTTCAGCTGCGTCAGCTTTGCGGCATCTTTTGATTCTATGGCTCTTGCAATATCACGGATGGGCATACACAGGGCCTTGACGGCCTTCAAAGGGCCAATATCTTCCACAGATATGAAATGCTGAAAAAACTCCTTTTCGATCTCCAGATTAAAGCCGATCAGCACCGGTTTCGGCTGTCTTTCCGACTGCTGAAAATATATATAAAGGCTTATCGCCCCGCCAACCGGTGTTGTATTAAATGTTTCAATTACAATCGGGGGAAGCATGATTTCATATCCCACTTGGTTTGCAAGCAGGAGTATCCTGTCGTTCTCTTTCTTTAACAGCTTTCCCTCAAGATATCCTATCATAAATCACTTCTCCGAACTGCTTTAACAGAAGTAAATATATTTTATATGAGAATACAGGAGTCAGAATACAGCAGAAAAACAACAGCGTGGTTATTCTGTCTCCTGACTCCTGGCCCCTGTATTCTCACATAAAAGCCGTCAAACCTTCATATTGTCATTATACCGGAACAAACCCAAAAGAGCCAGAGCAATTGCATCCGAAGCATGATAAGGTCTTATCGGATTCTCCGATTTAAGAAAACGCCTCACCGTAAGTTCGAGCTGCTCCTTGTCCGCATTCCCGTTGCCTGTCAGAACATGCTTCACTTCGCGCACAGCAACCTCGGTTGCCGGTATTCCGGTCCTGTATGCGGACAGCAGAATAACGCCGGTAACTTTACCGAGATTTATCCCTGACTTCGGATAACTATCAAGGGAAAAAATATCTTCTATTATCATGATATCGGGTTTTTCATTTTCAAGGAGGGAAAGCAGTTTTGAGTATATATGGTTGAGACGCTCCGGCAGAGTATGATTTTTTGAAGTAGTAATGCTGCCGAAAGAATATTGCATGATTTTAAGCCCTCTCCCGACGATAATTCCCACTCCGGTTGAAGAAAGGCCCGGATCTATTCCGATGATTTTTATCATCTTACGCCCGTTAAGAATTTAAATTCCGGATCAATTAAATCCTTTCAGATTTTTTGCAGCAATCTTAGCTTCATTTGATTTCGGATATTTCTGAATAAGCTCGTTTAAAACAAGCTTTGCATTTACCTTATCTCCGAGGTTATAAAAAGAAAGCCCCTGTTTCAGCAGCGAGGCCTGTAATTTGTTGCCTTTGGGATATTTTTCTATCACCTTCTGATATTCCACGATGGCTTTTTCGTACCACTTCTCCTGGTAGAAGCTTTCACCGATCCAGAACTGACAGTTATCGGTTTTATCGGAATCAGGATATTTTGTCAGAAGTTCCTGAAACTTTTCACGTGCAGCCGCATATTTTCCCCCGTCGTATAAACGCAGGGCGGAAGCATAAATTTCATCTTCCGTATTCTCTTTTTTTTCGTCTGTTACGGCCGCAGGAACCGGTGTTGCGGTCTTTCCCCTTGTATCAAGGCTCAAATACTGTTCCAGCCGGGCTACCTTCTCCTTATTTGCGCCTGAAATCTCTTCTGTACCGGTCAGTCTTCCATCTATTTTTTTATCCGTCTCTTCAAGGTTTTTTAATTTTTGCTTTAAAAGGTGATCGGTCTCCTCCAGTTTTCCGCTCAATATCTGTATTTTTTCCTTAAGCGCTTCGATTTCAGCAAGCTGCCCGGCTGTCAGGCCCCTCAGATTTTTTTCTTTTTCCTCTCCGGTTGCCGCTAATTCGTCGGTTCGTTTTGCTATTTTCTCTGATCCCGATTTGAGATGAGAAATTTCATTTTCAGCAGTAACAACACGCAGTCTCAGTTCACCGACCCGGTTATCGAGCGTAACAACATCCTTCTTGAGGGCGCAACCGAAACCGGAAAAAAAGATAAGGACAAGGATAATGGATATTGCATGTTTCATAGGGACCCTTGAAGCCCCCCGCCGCAAGTCCGCCCGTTATACTGATTGGCGGAACCTTTGGCGGGGATTTAAGTGAGCATATTAGACTTTTTACATGTCCATCAATAATCAATCTACCGCAAAGTGAGCTCTTCTGTTCTTCGCCCATGCAGATTCATCCTTGCCGGCGTCCGCAGGTTTCTCTTCCCCGTAACTGATTGTTTTTAATCTCGAAGCATTTACGCCAAGGCTGACGAGGAAGTTCTTTGCACTTTCGGCACGCCTCTCTCCCAGCGCAAGGTTGTATTCATTTGTTCCACGCTCATCACAATGTCCTTCAATTGTCACGGAAACTCCGGAATATTTTCCAAGGATCGCAGATTTATTTTTCAGGACTTCCTGGGCTGCAGGGGTAAGAGCAGCGCTGTCGTAATCAAAGAAGACATCCTCATTCGCTACAGTTTTTAATGCGGCAGCTTTCGCCTTTGCGGCTAACTCTTCCGCAGATGGCCCGACAGGTTCGGGAGCTTTCTGAACAACGGGAGCCGGAGCCTGTGCCGGCGCCGAAGCAGCCGCCGTCTGTTTTGATTCCTGTTTCGCCGCATCCTTGGCATCCTGAAGATCAGCCTTTACAGTCTGTTTTGAACATGAAGCAAATAATAATACGGTAACTGAAAACAACAACGCCAACATAATCCAAGATCTATTCTTCATTTCAACAACCTCCTTTAAGTTATTTGTGGTTACTTGTAATTAAGCTCTCATGGCGACCACTTTGGATTCGTCTGTTCGCCGGATATGGCCAAAAGACGTCTCTGATCCGTTCCGTGAGAAGTCATGACGTATATTCTTGAAGGCCCTTCACGGGTTGAACTGAACACAATAAGGCTTCCGTCGGGAGACCATGACGGAGATTCGTTATCTCCTCCATTCCTGGTCAGCTGAACAGGATCTTTACCGTCAAGACCTATTACATAAATGTTATGCCTGCCTCCGTTCATTCCGGAGTATGCTATCTTGTCTCCTTTCGGCGACCAGTTCGGCTGTGTATTGTACCTGCCGTTAAAAGTCAGTCTTTCGACACGCCCTGAATCGATATCAAGCACATAAACCTGTGGAGTTCCTGACCTGCTCGAGACAAAAGCCATCTTTTTCCCGTCAGGAGACCATGATGGAGATACATCACTTCCCCACTCATTTGTCAACTTTTT
>CAZOEH010000088.1:0-9895 GCA_964578785.1 uncultured Desulfonema sp.
CAGCGCATGCCCCGGCATGCTCGGGATTCATCCCATTATTTATGATAATGACGGAAAAGTGATTCCCCAGGGAGCAGGACAAGCGGGCAATATATGCATACAGAACCCGTGGCCCGGCATGTTCCAGACGATATGGGGAGACCGTGATCGCTTTGTGAAGACGTACTTCGAACGATACTGTAAGAACCCGAAAAGCACAGATTGGCGGGATTGGGCCTACCTGACAGGTGATGCCGCAGTGCAGGCCAAAGACGGCTATTACCGGATACTCGGCAGAATAGACGACGTTATCAACGTGTCTGGTCACAGGCTCGGCACAAAGGAGCTTGAATCTGCCGCCCTTACTGTTCCTGAAGTGGCGGAAGCTGCGGTTGTTCCCGTCAAAGATGACATTAAAGGTGTAGTTCCCGATTTATATGTTGCGTTGAAACCCGGGTTCAAAGCGAGCGTTGAACTTGAGAAGGCGGTTATAAATGCCCTTGTAAAGGAGATCGGGCCCATCGCAAAACCGAGAAAGGTGTGGATTGTTCCCGATATGCCGAAAACCCGTTCCGGAAAGATTATGCGGCGCGTACTTGGAGCGATATCGAATAAAAAGGATGTCGGGGATGTCATGACACTCGCCAACCCTGAAATTGTTGACGCCATTACCAAGATGGTGCAGAAATAATATTTATTTACGGAATATATCATTTTCGAAGATTCCCCGCAGCAAGCTGCGGGGATTGAGATCGCTATTCCGGTTCAATATCAAGGCAGGGCATATGAAACATGCCCTGCCTTCCCATTCAGGCTGTTCTCTCACCGAGAACTTTGCATAACATCTGAATAAAGGGTTTTTATAGGCTATTCTGCAGAACCGATCCGTTCACATTAGACCTAGACCCTGACACAGTCTTAAAAACATTTTATGCAAAGGTAAATCATCCGTAATTGTTTTAGGGCTTTACGTTTATATTTTTTTCGTATAAAATGGATCAACATAATAGATAAGTCACAGGAGTAAAAATGAGCGGAATCGCCTGGGTCTATATTATGCTTGGAATTTATACGATTTATTGTTTTTACGAGGGATTAAAGGGGTTCTTTACCGAAAAGACTTCCCAGGGATATGCTATTGCAGGCCGGTCGATTCCCTTTTTTGCCTTTCTTCTTGCCGCGACAGCGGCATCATTCTCAGGCTGGACATTCATAGGACATCCCGGCCTTATCTGGCAGGATGGATTGTCCTATGCTTTCGCATCATTTTATGTTCTTACAATTCCCATTACGGGTACCTTCTTTTCCAAGAGAACATGGTTTCTGGGAAAAAGATACGGATTCATCACACCGGGTGACATGTATGCCTACTACTATAACAGCGAGGCGATTCGTTTTCTCGTTGTGCTCACCTCTGTTTTCTTCTCGGTGTTGTTTACCGCGGTACAAATCAAAGCATCTGCCGCTCTGTTCCATGTAATTGCGGGGGTTGATGTAACTTACGGAGCTTTCTTTATGGCGTTCATTGTCTGGTTTTATGTGTGCGCCGGAGGCATAAGAGCGAGTGTCTGGGTTGGGGCCGTTCAGTGTGTTCTGCTTGTTTCAGGTATAATTATTCTTGGTTACTATGTAATTACCGGACCGGTATTCGGAGGATGGGCCGGTTTTTCTGCAAGCATGAACCGGCTCGATAAACAATTTCTGGAAGTTCCGAGAGTAATAAATTTCGGTCTCGGCGGGGCAAAAGGTGAAGTACAATGGACTGCCATGATGATTCTGACATATATGTTCGCCCTTATGGGGATTCAGGCTTCCCCGGCCTTCACACTATGGAACTTCGGTCTCAAGTCCCCTAAACCGCTTGCATGGCAGCAGACTTTCATGTCAACGTTTGTAGTCGGTTTCGCACTTTTCTTTTTTGCCGCAATACAGGGGGTGGGTGCGAAAATACTCCAGTTTTCAGGCGCAGAAGCTTTTCAGAATATTAATCAGGCAACGGTCGTTCCGACACTGATGAAGGAATTCCTTCCTCCGGTATTGCTGGGTATTGTCTTTTTATGCGCAATCGCAGCGATTCACTCGACCGCTGCTCCATACATAAACACCGGGGGTTCTATTCTGCTGCGGGATATATACTGGAGACACATCAGAAAGCAGAAATCCGGTGATGCCGAACAGATCTGGGTAAACAGGATATGTGCGACACTTTTAACCGGTATTGCGCTTATTGTCGGTCTTAAATCAACTGCCGCTCTTGTTATTTTAGGGGCTCTTGCAACAGCATTCGGATTTATTTTATATATTCTCCTGCTCGGAATAATATGGGGATTCAGATTCCCGTCCAAAGGGGCTGTTTTGGGTGTTGTTTCCGGGATGATTGTTATCGTGCTTACATACGCGGTGTGGCCGAATCCTCTTTCCATGCACTGCTCATTCTGGGGTTTCTTTTCAGGTTTGCTGGCTGCCTACGCGTGCAGGTTTATCCGGATCAGGGATTCAGAAAAAACTTTACAAAGACAACAAGAAGTACGATTATTCCTTGACAACATAGATTTTCCTTCCGAGTCGGGAAGGAGGTGGAGAAAAGCTATGAAAATAGCCGTGCCTGTCTGGTTTCTCTTCGCGATCGGTCCTGCATGTCTTCTCGGAAACAGAGCTTTTTCCTTTGCCGGATTTCCACCATTGTGGTCATGGCAGATAGTCTGGTGGGTTTTAGGAATAGTTTTGATGTGGGCTCTTTGTTTTAAATCCGAACTGTCCACGGTAAATGATGCGCAGATCCTCCGTGCTGAAGAGGAAAGGATGATAGTTGTTAAAGGAGGATTATAATAAAAACGAATGGTTGAACCATTGAAACCGCGAATCCTTTCTCCCAACCAACAGACATGCTCGGAGCGGGCACAAAGAAGCATGTGCTTACAGGAGCCAGGAGTCAGGAGTCGAAATAACCATGCTATCGTTTTTTTCTGAATTCTGTATTCTGACTCCTGTATTCTCATATAAAGGATATGTATGCCGCCAAAAATACTGATTGCTGATGATGAACAGAGTATTGTCGTTCCCCTGGAATTTCTGATGCAGCAAAAGGGTTATCATGTTATGGCCGCATATAACGGTGAAGAGGCTATCGAAAAAATCATATCTTTTAACCCGGATCTTATTCTTCTTGACATTATGCTTCCCATAATAGATGGTTTCGAAGTGTGCCAGATGATAAGAAGCAATCCAAACTGGAAAGATATCAAAGTTATTTTTGTTTCCACAATGGGACGGGAAGTGGACATTGCAAAGGGAATGGCCTTAGGTGCTGATGCCTACATAACAAAACCTTTTGCCAATATTGAAATAGTAAGTAAAGTCAAAGAAGTTCTGGAACTTGACAAATGAATCCCATTAACAAGTTCTGGTGGTTTGTCGCCACATCAGCTCTAATCACGGTTGTTTTGCTATACAGTCTTGCCTGGTTGTTCTGGCAGCAGCTTACTCCTCCTGATAAAATAATCATAGAAAGCGTTTTGAGTAATAATTTTATTTATATATTCAGCGCGTTGATGCTGATCTTTGCCTGTCTGATTTTCGTCTTTGACGGCATTCTCCATGTCTATATTCTTCCGGCGAAAAAACTGATCGGAGAGACCCAGATCATCAATTCGGTCAATAACTCTCACCGCATCCATATTGAAGGAAGCAGAGATATAATGCGCCTTGCCGATGTCATTAATGAAGGTGCTGAGCGATATGAGAATCTGCAGCGAAATGTGGATGAAATGATCCATTTTGCAAGAACGGAATCGGAGAAAGAGAGAAATATTCTTGCGGCAGTCATGTCTGAATTGTCTGAAGGAATACTGATCTGCAATTCCGATGGTCAGATCATATTATACAATAAAAAGGCAAAACAGATGTTTGAATGCGGTACAGGCATGAAACCGGAACAGGATTCGCAAAACGGCCTGGTCGGTATAGGGCGTTCTGTTTTTGGCATTATAGAGAAAAAGCTTCTGGTTCATGCACTTGATGAAATAGCAGCCGGTTTGAAAAATGAAAAGAGAAATATTTCTTCATTCATAACTGTAAGCAGGGAAGAAAAACTGCTCCGCGCCGAAGCAGTGCCTGTCTTGAACCATATTAAGCAATTAACCGGATTCATACTTATACTTGAGGATATCACTGAACAGCTTGAAAAAGAGGGGCGTTTTGATTCCCTGCTCCTTTCCTTTACACGGGGCGTAAGAGCTTCAATTGCAGGAATAAGATCTGCTATAGAGGTTGTGCTTGAGTACCCTGATATTAAAAAGGAGCAGCTTAATGAGTTTACGGAAATCATTCACAGGGAATCGATAACCCTCGGGAATATGATCGATGAAACTTTTTTCAATTATTCATGCCGCTTTAACAGTATGTGGCCGCTGGTTAAAATGTCCGCAGGAGATTTTATTGAAACGGTCAGAAAGAAGGTTGAAGAAAAACCGGGGATTATTATTCATTATTTCAAACCCGTTGTTCCATGCTGGATTAAAGTAGATACCTATTCAATGATAACTGCTTTTCAATTTTTGCTTGAAGAACTGAAAAATGAAACCGGACAAATCGAATTCAGATTCAGCATTGAAAGCAATAACAAGTTTGTGATGATAAATATCACGTGGGAAGGGACTCCTCTGAAAATTGAGACTTTCAGGGTGCTGGATAAGAAGATAATCAGGATTGAAAAAGAGGGAAAACCACTGACCCTGAAAGAGATATTGAAACATCATGGAGCCGAAGCGTTTTCTTTTGTCGACAGGAACAACGCAGGCCGGTCATGTGTACGCCTGCTTATGCCCTCTATCGGTGAGGGCGTTTCTGAAAACATAAGAAACCTGACAATCCTGCCGGAAAGCCGCCCGGTATTTTATGACTTTGACCTGTTCAATCAGCCGGGGCAGGTTCCTGAGATGGATGAACGCAATTTAAGTGAAATCATCTATACTGTTTTTGATACGGAAACAACCGGGCTCAATCCTGAAGAGGATGAGATTATATCGATAGGCGCTGTAAGGATAGTCAACTCCCGGCTTTTGAAGGATGAGAATTTTGATCAGCTTGTCAATCCTTGCCGCGGCGTGCCCTTTGAGTCGGTAAAATTCCACAGGATAAAACCTGAAATACTGGAAAATCAGCCTGTAATCGGTAATGTTCTGCCCAATTTCAGAAGATTTGTCCAGGATACGGTACTGGTAGGCCATAATGCCGCATTTGATATGAAGATGCTGCAGATAAAGGAAAAGTCAACGAATATAAAATTTATCAACCCTGTTATGGACACAATGCTCCTCTCCGCCGTGGTTCATCCTGCTCATGAAAACCACAGCCTTGAAGCTATTGCAGAAAGGCTTGGAGTAAACATAATAGGGCGGCATACCGCTCTTGGGGATGCAATAGCGACAGGAGAATTGTTTATAAAACTAATCCCTCTTCTGGAAAAAATGGGAATATGTACGTTAAAGCAGGCACGTGAAGCCTCCCGGAAAACACATTTTGCAAAGATAAAATACTGAAATAGCTGTCAGGGATCAGTGGTCGGGGAACAGGGATCAGCTGACAACTGGCCACTGGCTATTGACAACAGAAAAGTGGTGAATGAATGAATAATGATGTTACGAATTTTTTGTCGGAGATCTCACCGTTTTCCAGGCTGCCTGAAAAAGAGCTGCAGAAGGTTGCCGAATCTGTTTCCATCAGTATATATCCCAAAGATTCGGTTCTGGCGGTTCAGAATATTACGAAAATAGAAAACGTTTATATTATTAAAGAAGGTCTTATTGAATTATATTTTGATAAGCAGGGCAAAAAAGCTTTAAGCGGTTTCCTGAATGCAGGCGATATTTTCGGCGGAATTTCTATACTTATGAATGCCGGTCTTTCCATACGCACAGCGTCGGTTTATCAGGATTCAACCATTTATATAATCCCTAAAAAAAAGTTTCTCGATCTATGCACCCGTTTCAAGATGTTTTATGAGTATTTCGTAGAAACTTTCAGCGGGCGTATGCTGGATGAATCTTATGCTTCAATAATTGCAGCCGGGCAGGCGTTCCAGTTTCTGACAGGTATTGTTCCCTTCTCATTTCTTCCGGAAGAAGAGATCGAAAAAATATCGTCCGAACTGTCAACGGTCTACTATCCGAAAAACACTGTTTTATTCATCCAGGGCGAATCGAGGGTGGGTTATTTGTATATAGTCCAGAAAGGCGCCTGTGAGAGATATATTGAAGATAAAGGCAGAAAATCACTTATAGGCGTCCTTGGGGAAGGGGATATATACGGTGGCATAACCATAATGTTGAATGACGGAATAGCCGTCAGAACACTTAAAACAACCGAGGACACTTATTTTTATATTCTTCCGCAAAAAAAGTTTCTCGATATCTGCAGAAGATATGAATCATTTTCGGATTATTTCACGGATACTTTCGGAAAGAGAATGCTGGATAAATCATATGCTGAGATAATTGCAAAGAATATAGCCCAAGGAAGAGGCGTTGCAGTTTCTCAACCAGCCTGTATCTGCACTTACAAACAGCAGGCTTGTTTATTGCGGGAAAGATACCTCTATTCAGGACGCCGCATCCATTATGAGCAGGCATGGTTGCAGCTCCATCTTTGTAAACGACCGCGCCGGCGAATATATAGGTGTGGTCACCGATAATGACCTGAGAAAAAAAGTAATCGCAAAAGGATACGACATAAAGCATCCTGTAGCGGATATAATGTCTTCACCTTTGTGTAAAATATCCGGGCAGTCACTTGTATTTGAAGCTTTTATGGCGATGATGCAGCAGAATATTAAGCATATAGCGGTTACAGACACTGAAGGAAAAGTAACAGGTATATTAACAAACAGAGATCTTTTAACCGCACAGGGTCAATCCCCGTTTTTTGTAGTTCGTGAAATTATATCTGCAAACAGTATCGATGAAATAATAGATAGATACAGGCGTCTGCCGAAACTTATACAAGCTCTTATCAACAACGGGGCAAAATCGAAAAACGTTAATAGGTTTATTACAACGGTTTCAGATACGATTTTGAATAAAATTATCGGATTTGCTATTCAGGAACTTGGCGCTCCACCGGTCGGATTTGCCTTCATGATTATGGGAAGTGAGGGAAGAAAAGAACAAACTTTAAAAACAGACCAGGATAATGCAATAATTTTTGAAGATGTTCCGGAAGATAAAGAAGATGAAGTCAGGAAATATTTTTTAAATTTCGGTGAGAAGGTCTGTACGTGGCTTGACATGGCGGGTTACGAGTTTTGCACAGGAGATGTAATGGCCAGAAACCCTAAATGGTGTCAGCCATTGTCTGTCTGGAAAAATCACTTCAATTCATGGATACATACCGCGGAAGCGGAAGATTTGCTAAAATCAAGTATTTTTTTCGATTTCAGATGCGCTTACGGTGATTCAACACTGATCGACCGGTTAAGGAAATACCTTTTGAAATCACTTGAAGGATGGGCGGGTTTTTTCCGCCATCTTTCGGAGAATGCCTTGTTCTTCAAGCCTCCAATCGGTTTTTTCCGGAATTTTGTTGTAGAATCCAAGGGCGAGCACAGAGATACGCTTGATATTAAAAGCGCCATGACGCCGGTAGTCGATTTCGCGAGGATATATGCGTTAAAGAACGGGATTGAAGAAACCAACACGCAGGAAAGACTTTATCAGCTTTATTTAAAAAACGTGCTCACATGGCAGGATTACAGTGAAACAGAGCAGGCATACAGCTTCATGATGCAGCTTCGGTTTGTAAGGCAGATCACAGCTATTATAGACGAAAAATCAAAACCCGACAATTATATTAATCCGAAGAAACTGTCCAGGATGGAACAGACCATGTTGAAGGAGATTTTCAAGAAAATTGAAAAAATACAGACCAAACTGGGTTTTGAATTTACGGGGATGCCGTGATCTGAAAAAAAAGTATTCAAGGGGGCGAGTGGTCGGGTAACTTGAAGATTACAAAACTTTTCATTGATGAAATCGTGGCTGATCTGCCGGCTGCAAGATCAATGCTGCAGAAATATAATGGAGCATGCGAGATAGTGGCGGATCATAACAAGGTATATGAATTTATTTCCGGATCGAAGCATCCAATCCAGCAGGCTAAAGAGACTCTTTTTATAACAAAAAACAGAGGCTCTTTCATAAAAGAATGTCCGGGCACTAGTTATTATACATGCTGCGGCTATAAGATTCTGCATATAGGAACTTTCTGCAGCATGGATTGTTCATACTGCATTCTCCAGTCGTATTTTCACCCCCCGGTACTTCAGTTCTTTGTAAATCAGGAAGATCTCATAAAAGAAATCAGCCCACTTTTCAAGAAAGAAACCGTCTCAAGAGTAGGGACAGGAGAGTTCACGGACAGCATGATATGGGAAAGATGGACCGGCCTTTCAACTGTCCTGGTTCCTGAATTCTCAAAGCAATCAAGAGCGGTTCTTGAACTTAAGACAAAAACAACTGATATTGATCTTCTTAAAGAGCTGCGCCACAACAATAAAACAATAGTCTCCTGGTCTGTGAATACGGAAAGGATAATCAAAGAGCAGGAGCGCCGGACTTCTTCGCTTACAGCACGGCTTGAGGCGGCGGCGGTATGCGAGTCCTGGGGGTATCCTGTTGCCTTTCACTTTGATCCGGTGATCCTGTATGATGGGTGTGAGGAAGAGTATAAAAAAGTTATCCGGAGCATCTTCTCATATGTTTCTCCCGGCAACATAGTATGGATAAGTATAGGCACGTTCCGTTTCATACCTGCACTTAAATCAATAATCAGGAATCGTTTCCCTGATTCAAAAATACCTTACGGTGAATTTGTTACCGGTATAGACGGTAAGATGAGGTATTTCAAACCGTTAAGAATAGGTATCTACAAAAAAATGATTGCCTGGATAAAAGAGGCGGCGCCGGATGTTCTTGTTTATTTCTGCATGGAAGATGATGAGGTATGGGAAAAGGCAACCGGCTTTGTTCTTAAAGAGAGAGGCGGACTTTCCAAAATGCTTGATGAGAGCGCAATAAAACATTGCGGACTTAAGGCTTTTTAGACAGGATTAACTGGATTGACAGAATTTTGCCGACCAGCCTCCGACCAAAATAGAAATCGTATATTTTATAAAACGACGAGAGCGCGAAGGGCTATATAATGAGATTAAAAGATCTGATTCGTGGTAAACTGCTTTTTACCGGTTTACTTTTTCTTCTGTTATTCTCAGCAAGCTATGCCGAATGCTCAGGGCTTTATGGGGTCAGATGGGTTGATGACGGCGATACCATTGTTTTGACGGATGGAAGACGTATAAGATACATAGGTATAAATGCTCCTGAAGTTGAAAGCAAATATTCCAAAGCGGAACCGTTCGGGGATGAAGCAAGAGACTTGAACCGGTCTATTGTTTATCTGAAAAAAGTACGCCTCGAATTTGACAATGAAAAATATGACCAATATGGCCGGTTGCTCGCGTATGTTTTTTCAGAGGACGGCACATTTGTAAATAATGCCATGATAGCTGCAGGTTACGCTTATTGCCTGTTCAGAAAACCGAATGTGAGGTATGAAGAATTGTTTTTGAAGTCTCAGCAGAATGCCATGCTTTCCAATAAAGGCATATGGCAGAGCAGCCTGAATGAAGAACCGGGAGAATATATCGGAAACAGCAGATCAAAACGATTTCATCTAAGGAGTTGTCCTTTTGCCGGTAAGATTGACAAAAACAGCATAAAAATCTATAAGGGAAAACGGGGTGCTTATCTGGACGGTTATGCTCCATGCAAAAAATGCTTGGTACTTCAGAAATAATTTTCTGCGTGTTTCTGCCCCTCAAGAGTGTACTGAAAATAGTGGCAGATAATTATTCGTATAAAGG
>CAZOEH010000089.1:0-9176 GCA_964578785.1 uncultured Desulfonema sp.
AGTTTCATCCCTATAACACACTTTTCGAGGTGTCCGCTATACCTGTACCATTTCACTTTAATTGATTGTTCTTTTAATTTCTTTATTTCTTCTACAACATTATTTGAAATAATCTTTGTATTATTCCAATCAGCAGTTATTGGACTATCAGAAATAACAACTTTTGGAATATTATTCATGAGATTTGCTATCTCTCCTTCTGCGGTAGACCAATAATTTGCCATGCCTGTATATGTTACACTTCCGAAGATTAGCATATTGGCAGATTTTAATTGCTCTACCGAGAGCTGTTCTAATTCTTCACCCCAAGCATATTCATGCCAGTCAAGTTCCCATTTTTTCTTTCCTTCGAAAAATCCATCGATAGTAATAAGATTCCACATTATAAGATTTCCCATAAAAATATCCCCTTAATAAAAATATTTAGTTAAAGATAAGTTTTAAGGAATAATATAAAATAATACTTTTTCAAATCTAACGAATGGCTCACCAGAGAGGGCCGCTCATTGGTCTGAATCTGGTGAAGCAAAAGGTTATAAGCTCCTTGGGTTATTATATTTGTTTATAAAATCATTTATAAAGCCAACATTAAACATTACAGCTTCGCAGGTTAATTCCTCACAAAGATGCGGTGGATTATCCTGGTGAAATCCCTCCGGGCGTAGTACCTTGCATAATAAGGTTTGAAATCGGTTCTCAAACTGCTGTGCAAATTCATTGCAAGAATCTACGATTTTATCATCAGGAATGCCCTTGCTCCTTCCGATTATCCCTAAGAACATCAAAGTTCCTTCCACCAAGCCGCACTGAGCACCGTATTTTCCTGCTCCGTGCATCCCAAGAGCTGCATCTATTACTTGCTCTGATAACTCAATAGAAAAAATTTCTGATAGAATCATCAAATTTGTCGTGGCGCAATTGATATCATCCTGCCAATAGTATTTGTTTACTTTTGCTTTAATATAATCTCTATTTTCCAATTGATAGCTCAATATATAGTAAATTTATAACATTGGTAATAAGTGGAAAATTTCCATGGGGACTGATAGGGGACGTATTTAATATTCTAACTTACTTCTCAAAAAGCAAATATTAAATACATGCCCTATTTGTGCCCATCCGAGTAAAAGGCATAGTTGGCAGAATTCTCTAAATCATATTCCATTATACAGACTGTAAAAGGAAGATGTTGAAAGCTTTTCTTCTGCATCTCAACAAATCCAATCTGTTTATACCATTCTTTCAGTTCAGTCTGTTCATCAATTATACCAATACTGACCTTGCGGGTTCCTTTTGATTCGGCACATTCTAACGCATGTTGAACAAGCCTGATTCCAAAATGTTTGCCACGCATTTCAGGGAGAACTGAAAGACGTTCAAGATAGCAAACAGCGGCACTTGGTTTTTCAATGGCTACACAACCTATTGGATTTTCGTCCACGTATAAAATGAAATACTGAACACCACGTGAGATATCTGATTCAATCCAGGATGAGGTGCAATTTGATGGATGTTTTTGGCAATTGTCCTTAGTCAATGCAAACCGGCGCGCAACATCGCGGAATGAATTACGGATGATCTTCACTAATACTTCACATTCATTTAGTGTGGCTTCTTTTATCATGTCGGACCTATTTATTGTGGCAATGCCAACGATTCAAGCTCAGCCGCGACCCATCAGGGCCGTCGGACTGCAGCGAATGGTTAGCCGCCATTTCAACCGCGAATAGCTTCTTCAATTGCACTGATGTCTATTTTTCTCATCTCCATCATTGCATCGAACGCGCGCTTGGCAACAGCAGGATCGGGGTCGGTAACTGCTTGTATTAAAACGATGGGGGATATTTGCCAAGACAACCCCCACTTGTCCTTGCACCAGCCGCACACGCTCTCCTGACCACCGTTGCCAACGATTGCGTTCCAATAGCGATCTGTTTCGGCTTGGTCAGTGGTTGCTACCTGAAACGAAAACGCCTCGCTGTGTGTAAATGCAGGACCGCCATTGAGCCCAATGCACGGGATACCCATGACGGTGAATTCCACCGTCAACACATCTCCTTTCTTTCCCGACGGAAAGTCTCCCGGCGCGCGATGCACTGCACCGACGAACGAGTCAGGAAAGGTATTGGCGTAGAAGCGCGCGGCTTCTTCGGCGTCGCCGTCGTACCAGAGGCAAATCGTGTTCTTTGCTGGTGTTGTCATTTCACTCCTCCACATCCGACCTCTTCGGATTACGATATCTTCATCAAGATATCTTTGAATCTCGCGGGTCTTCATGCGCTGATTCTAGGTTTTTTCCTTTTATTTGCTGACGATTACTTTGAACCCGCCGAAGGCCATGCGTTTCATGTCAAAAGGCATGGTCTTGTTTTTAAACTGTTCCGGACTCATCGCAGGATCTTTCATTACCTTGGCGTTTATCTTATCGCGATGCGCACGCGATTTATACACGATGAAGGAGAAAACAACGGTTTCCCCTGGCTTTACCTTGGCCATTTTTGGAAATAATGCGCCCATTTGTTTAAGATCATCGCCCACGCATTCTTTGTAGTCGAGTGCCCCGTATTTAAGCCAGATTTTTTTTCCCAACTGCGCCATGCGGCGGTATTCCGCTAATTTTTTTATCGGAACAGGAATTACAAATCCATCTACATAAGCCATTTGATTGCCTCCTTTATTTACCAGCGTAAGCTTTTTCTAATTTCGCGATATCGAATTTTTCAGGAACGCATAGGGAACGTATTTAATATTCTAGCTTACTTCTCAAAAAGCAAATATTAAATACATTGCCCCCTATTCTTTCCTATATGAATTGTCGTTACCGGAGCGTCTATTCGTGATTTTCTTGGCATGTCTCTCCCATCACATGCTGTTCAACATCAATCAAGTTAAAATGTTAAATACGTCCCCTATTCGACCCCTATTCGGCCCCTCACGATAATCAGGACTATGTTCTGTGCTTTCTATTTTTGGTTTAATCTGATTCATGGTAGCCCTACAAAATACTATATCGCACAACATACTGCTGTAAGGCGCGCGGCAGTTTCGCGCGCCCTTACCAGCAGATGGTTATGCTTTTTCTATTTTTTGTTGAGCTGATTCTACTATATATTTTGCTCTTTCATAAAGCTCATCAAAAGTTATTATTTCTGGGCTTTGAATGTTTCGCCTAAACAGTTCAAAGGAGGAATATTTTTCTTCATTAATACCATACTCGCCTTTAAATTGTGACAGGGAGCCTATTACAAGAAATGAATTTGGATGATACAGAAAAAGTTCCTCTCCAGTCAACTCACCTTCATTATTCTTAATTTGTGTTTTTGTCCGTATATTTTGAAGTGATATCTGAACAGTTTTTTGTATTTGTGCAATGCCACCGGTTAATTCTTCAGAGACTTTCCAACATTCTTTTCTGTATGGAACTTTTACGGGATCAATAAGATTTGTTTTATGTGTTTTTATTTCTCCGAAAGAAAGTGAACTTACAATTCCCTGTGTTTTAAGAAATGCATCCACCCTTTTTCCAGAACCGGCAAAAAAACTTCCCCGGACAACTTGCTCGAGCTTTTTACCCTCTATGGGGCTATTAAAAAAATAATTCAAACCATAACCAAAAATCCATGGATTGGTTTCAAAGAAATGCTGCCAGACATCTTCATCTCTTTTATTTTTACCAAGTGCGTCTTTGTGGTTTTCAAAACAGATAGGGTCATTCAACAATTTTTCAAACAATTCTAATTGAGTTCGTCTGTAGCCAAGATTAACAATATCTTCACATGTGATTTGATTCTCAATGATTTCTTTTACTAAATCAGGTTGATCGTTAATTAATTTTATTACCTGGTCTCTGGAAAGAACGATTTCATCAACAAATCTATCATCCAGTTTTGTTCTTGCTCTGGTTGTTAGGGGAATGATAGGGATATTTCTAAGAAAATTATAAAGTATCGATATTTCATCTCCGCAGAAAGAAAAATAGGTATTGTGAGGGACCCCTGACTCAGTTGTATACTTTTGAATTTGAAGCGTGAATATATCACGTGTATCTTCGTAAAATTTTGCAACTATTTCCTGCCTACCACCTGGTGTGATTCTAAGTGACACTTGTTTCCCATCTTTGATAAATTGATGAGTTTCGCCACAATCAATAACCTTAGAAATTATCCTAAAAGGTCTTTCAAATTTCTCGATTTTACCATCCTTGCTTTTTCGAAAGCTCGTTGTTTCCAAAGACTTGCTTAAATAGACACGATCGGATCGCTTATTTATGAAATAATCATAGTCTTCGACCATTTTTCAAGCCTCAATGTATTGTGAATATGGAGCATAATCGGGATAGGGCCTCACGGCCCCCCCTCCTACACCACCTGGTACTCTTGGGGACGTATTAAACTTTCGATTCCTGAGAAGTAACTCACTTTTAAGCAGATTGCCGCAATATGGCCGTTTCGAATGGCCTGTAAATCCCGCATAATAAATTTGCGTGAGCTGTCATTATTACAAAAAACAGAGTTACTTCTCACGAATCACTTTCAAACATATATCAATGGCCGTTTAAGTGTAGATATCAATGCCATAAATCAAGTTTAAAAGATAGAAGCATCCTCTATTTATCCCCTCATACATCAATCAACCTCTTAGCAACGTCATCTAGTGCCGAAAGGTCTGGGCCTCTGCGATCCCATCGGTCCTTTCTGGATTACTCAGCCATCGTTGATGGCGCGCTGATCACGACACACCCATGTATGCCGTTGATCTTCAGAACCCCCTCCTTGAGTTTTACGTGCTCTTGCGTCGCACGCGTGCAATCCCACAAGAAGCTAACGATATATGCATCCTTATATTTCACATCGGCGTGATACAGGGACGCGTCCTCCGCGATTTCGCCGATGAGGTTCTGAAAAGACCTTTTAGCGTCCTTCCTATATTTGACTTCGATAATCGTGTGCAAGGACGGCAAGTAAAGATCGATACGCGGGGTCTTCTGCCCAACTGGCTGCAAATATACCTCGTCGGCGATGTCGATAAAAACGGGTGCGAGCATCACATAGAGCAGATTCTGCACA
The DNA here is from genome assembly GCA_964578785.1 of uncultured Desulfonema sp. GTDB lineage: Bacteria > Desulfobacterota > Desulfobacteria > Desulfobacterales > RPRI01 > RPRI01. The sequence continues at coordinate 5,067 of CAZOEH010000089.1, forward strand.
TGGTATTCGTTCTCTACGCGCCACTTGATAGGCTCTGCGCCCTTTGTGCGTCCTACCGTCTCCCATGTCCATCGCTTGAGGCCAATAGGGATATGCTCCAAAAACTCAAGGAGATCATTCAGTGTCCAGCCCTTCGGTGGCACGATCGCGACGTCCTGATTGATCTGATCAAACACATAGAGCATTAAGCCCAGTAACGCCGTCGAAGCACCCCCCTGTGCTTGATCCCGGAACTCGCGCATGAAGCAACTGTTCAGGGACAGGCGAAGCCGATGGTCGTCGATCCGCCGTATCTTTCGATAGTGAAGAAAGAGCTGGAAGCAGGCGCTCGCATAGACGGCGGAATCCCCATCAAGGATATAAGCCGCGACATCCTTTTCAAATAGATTGAGGTGGTCGCCCTTGATCTGCTGGACGAGAAACCCCGAAGTCCAGTGCTTAAACTCACTGGAGATGCGACTGTCATTCACCTGCTCGACGTGCCATTTCACGGTCATTACGCCGAATACATCGGAAACCCATGGCCGGGGCGTAGAGTCAATCTTGGCAGCCTGCCCAAGAAGGCGCGAGACATCTTGAGCGGACACGGACTCTTCCCGAACGCCCAATCCGGAAATCGCGCAGCGATGGTACAAGGACAGCGTACCAAACTCGAAGGAAGGAGCGCTGACTTTCGACAGCCCCAGAAAATGCAGAAAGGACAATTTGAATGGGTCGGCGTGCGCAGTTTCGATCACCTTGCGGTGAAGGTAGTCACGCAAATGGTATGCGTTTTCCTTTTCTATAGGAACCATTGGGATTGCCCTATCTTCCCGATCATGATCGAGTCGTTCCAGCCCGGAAGCTGGTTCAGCCATCCGAGATTCCTGGCGATGAGATCTGAGTAGCTGATCGTAACTGGCATGGGATTGGGGAAATAGCTGCGCCAAGAATGAGATGCGAAGCTATAGAGCTGGGCGCTCAGATACTTGATGTCCTTGAAGGTGGAGTCTTTATGGACATCCACGATCACGCCGCGCGGATGCCCGTCGGTACCTTGCCGCAACTCGCGCTGGCTGATCAGATATACGAGCATTTCGTGCTTGGAGAGCTTGAACGTTTTTCCGCGAAGCGGCGCCAAACGACCTTTCTGCATCCCGGCGGTGGAGGAATCGAACATGTGAAGCCCGTGATTTTCCGAGATTTTCAGAAACGCATACTCAACCTGGTATTCGCGGTATTTACCGATGACGGCGCGGACGGCATCGATCTCTTCCTTGTTGAACTTCTTCACTTGTGCATGAAAGACCAGGCGTATCGTATCGCCATTCTGCCAGTTCATGCGCTTTTGGATTTTTTCGATTGTCTCTCCGAGAACTGCCGTTAATGCCTCGCAATAGGCTTCAGGCAAGGCCGCCTTCGACGTGTTCGAAATAATATAGCTTCCGTCGCCGGAGAACACGGTAGTAATGCCCATGATTCTCTGATTGGCAGCACCGCTCTTCTGCCCGATATTTGCACTGCCGATGCCAATGACAAGCTCGTGGGAAAGGGTAGGCGAGGATTTTAGAAGCCATGGCACGCCGCCCATCTTCGCGTAGCAGGCCAATCCCATATTGTTGAGGGAGTAGCCCAGCGAATAATCAGATTGTGTCAGAAGCTCGATCGTAAAATCCTGGACCGGAACCTGATGCAGGAAGAACAGATTCTTCCCCAAATAGTAGGGATTCTCCGTAACTTTGAGCTTCTTGAAGTACTCCCGAACCTGCACGAGCGCCAGGTCCCAGCGTCCGCCGTCATCGGCTTGCTTTCGGATCGCCGATTCAATGGCACTCTTGTATGCATCCACGCTGTCCGCTTCCGTAGCAAAGACTTCAACGCGACTGGTCCCCAGTGCGAACTTGCCTTCAAGGCCATTGCTGAAATATTTGCTTGAAGAAATTCCCTTCAGGAGCTTTCGGACGAACTGCTCCACACGACCCTTGTCGTGCTGAGCGCAGATCACACAGATCGACGGATCGTTCCGGTCAAACGTTCGCTTTGTATAAGGCCCGTATTGGGTCAGGCCCTTTTCCGCCCAATCCGCTTCACCGTTGTCGTTGAAGACGAACACCGGCTTTTGCATCTGTTGGCATTGCGCCTGGATGTCCTGCGCGTCCTCGATCTCGATGCGGGTGCCGCCGATCAGCGATACGGTCTTCGACTGAACGTACTTCTTGAGCGCCTGGATTCGATCTTTCTTGTTCTCGCCGCCATTGAACGAGGACACGGATTGCCGGATGCGTTCAACGATCACGTCTTTCTGCGCGCCGTGGGTATGAAGAATGTATTCGTCGAAGTTCGCGCGGCTCGCCTCTAGATACGCGTCTTTGGCTTCGATGATCTCGATCTGGCCATCGTACCGCGTAACGTGCAGCGTTTCGCCCTTGATCGCGCTCACCGACCCCAGTAGTTTCCTGTAACCGTCTTCTTGCTCGGTGACGACATAGCGTCCAGTGAGATCGAACCCGGCGCGAAGGAAGAAAAGGCACGTTTCCTTAAGCACCATGCGCGTTGTGCAATCAATGAGCAGGCACGGATGCCCCTGAACAAAGCGCGTGTCGATCGTGTACTTGGCGCAGACCTGGAAGGGATACGACTCGCCAAGAATCGAGGCCAGAAGATTGTCTTCGGGCTTAGCGCTAACCAGCTCGATGGGGTTGAAACCGATAGGGTTGCGGCCAAGGCCAGCAAGGTGCCGCGTCAATCCGTTCTTGACCAGAAAGCAGAAGATGCCGAGATTATCCTTGAGCGCGATTGTTTGTGGCATGCCGGACACCGGGAATGTGCTGTCCCCTGAGAAGATCAGGATGTTGTCGCCCTGCCGGCGGAAGGCGTGCGTCGAGCCGTGCTTGTCGCGGAGGCTGTCCAGTATCTCCTTGTCGTAGGAAATCTGACAGGCTTCAAGCTCCAAGTCTGGTATTTTCAGCGGGAACGCATTCAGGATAATCGGCAAGGCTTACTCCTCTTACACATGCAGCGCAGCGCGCACGCTGTTATTGCGGGCGATCTTGCGATCACTCGAGAATTTCTTGTAGAAATGCGATACCCAGTAAGAGCGCATTCGGGCTCGCAGTACTTAAAACCCTGCGATGCATATATGTGATTCGCACGCTCAAGGATGGCTACTTGCTCGGACTTGTAGCAGTAGGTAGTCCGCCAATGGAAACCGTCGGGCACGAGGGCCGCGTCGATCCTTCCCACACCTCTGATCTCAGTTTCGTTCATTTGTGATCCTGCCTATGAGGCCCAACGGTGCAAATGAGCCGCACCGCCTATCACTACGGTCTCTGTGCCTGCACGACCAATCTTCAAATGTCCTCGGATTGCGGCGTCGGCTCGATTTGTTTGTTCGGTCATTTTTGTTCAATCATGCTTCGTGAAATTCATTTTCTTCAATTCTCCAATCATATCGCAAAAGAATTCTTCGAGTCTGTGAAGATGCAACTCCATAAGCTCAGAAATTTCCATGTATCCCTTTGAAGGACTGTATTCGATAGAGAAATCAACAAGCTCTCTGGTTCCGTCTGGATACTCAATCGTGCTTTCAGACTGTGTGCAATTGAGAGAATTCGAGCCCTCTATCATCATTCTCGAATAACGTGTGTCTGGGAAATAGGATGGTGTTTTTTCAGGAACAACCACAGGATGTCTGACTTGCTTGACTATCTTCCCACGTTTGTGCGTCTCCTGACCAATGGATGTCGTAATAACCATTCTGTGTACCAGATGGTGACGATATTCTCGAATCGCTTTGAGCCAGACAAGATGCCGCTGGGTGACATCATAAACGTGTCCGTGCTTCGAATTCTTATCGGCGGAGCGAATAAATGATCGTATTGAGTCGGTTGTCATGCCCTTCAAATAGCCACTGCAGGCGGTAGCAATGAAATCTAGTGAGCTTTTGACCGCCTCAAAGAATGCAGAAAGTTCATAGATGAAATGGTCTGCTGTCTTTGTTACCGAAGTCTTGATCACTCTAGTACCAGGCAGCAATTCAGCACCTGAGAGATCGGCTGAATTGGAATCGCTAGTGGCATCGCCCAAAAATAGCTTAACATTTTCAAGATGATAGCAAGCGGCTTGCCGTTT
>CAZOEH010000089.1:9186-9714 GCA_964578785.1 uncultured Desulfonema sp.
GATCGAATCTCCACCGACTGGCGCGCCGTCCATTTTTGAGAAATAACTATCAATGATATCAAAAACCTTAGAACTTCTTTTTTTCATTTTGGGACTCACGCAACTTTCCATCCATCTGGAGGACCGAACATTGGTAATAAGTGGAAAATTTTCCATGTATTGCCTATATAGTATGGAAAATATTTCCATGTATTGACGTATTAGCAATAAAACATGGGAAGAACACAATTACGATGCACTGTACGTTTAAAAACAAGTAAATATATATAAAGCGTTCAGCAAGAAGCATGAAATTTTGACGGGATTTTTGAAATGTGGATTTAATAACAATATTGAAAGCGATTTGTCAATGAATATTAATGGGTTAGAAAAAAGGGGGGCCGCGCTAATAATTTGACCGCTTATCTCACAAGATTGGATAACACCAGAACCGTCCAGTAGGGAAAGAGCATTAACAGGATAATTGCGATAATGTATGACGGGACACAGTAAAAGCTGCCCCTGAAGACCGTTCCCAGGGGGATGTCC
>CAZOEH010000090.1:0-9686 GCA_964578785.1 uncultured Desulfonema sp.
GGATGATCCGGCGCCCAAAGATCCAACCCCCGTTGCCGCAGAAAATCTTCGTAATCCAGGCGCAGCTCCTCCAGACTGGCCCGCGCCACATTGGTCAGCTTCAGCTCGGTCTTTTTCGATGTGCCTGATGCCTGACTGCCTTCGGCGATGTTCTGGACACCGCTGCGTGCCGCCTGCACCATCTGGTCACGCGTGCGGCTGAATTTATCCACATAGAGGTCACAGAACCGCACAGTTATGTCATAAACCAGTTGAGCTATCTGAAAACTCTTCAGCTTGCGATAGCCGCCATGTTTGGGAATCAGAGGTTCTTTTTCAGGCAACATCTATTCTCCTTCAAGCCATTGTTCATGCCGTCTATTACGCATCACCCTTCTATTATATGTAACGCAGAATCCTCTCCATTTGAGATAGCGCATAATGCAGGCAACCTATCACCAATAAGCAACTTGGCGAGCTCTTGCATAGTTGCTTTATCAGTCGAACTCATTTGGCAACTACACTTTTTTGGATGCGAGTGCCACTCACCAACATAATGCAAGATTTCAGCTGTAAGCTTTTCTATCTTTGCGAGTTTGTATTTTAATTGTGCCGGAAAACGACGGAACTGACATTCAGATTGCTCGCCAACTGATTCAATACATTCGACTATTATGAGGGTTTTCCTTTGACGGTCGACCTGTCCGAGAAGGATCCCTCCTGTTTCGCTCTTAGGATTATTATTGGCAAGATCCTCTAATCTTTGCTGAACATCACTACTTATTATTATTCTCCAGCCGCCAGACATCCGTGTTATTGAAGAAATTCCATTTATAAACAGATTTGGATCGGCCCCATACAGTTTTTGCAGTTGGTATATATGAGCTTCTCCTTTTCCCGGAAACTTGTCTCCTTTTAACCATAGCAATATAGTTGTCCCGACTGAAGCGGCTCCAAACAAAATATGGGAATACGGTATCTGGGCGTTGGCAGAACGACATCCGCCACCAATATCTACTGTTTTTATTGATTCGCTTAACCAAGTTTTGATGCTTGCGTTATTTCTCCACTTTGAAATAGCAATGGATTCAACAAGATTTAATGGAATATCTACTGCGCTGGGTGAATAAAGAAGCAATGTGGAAAGGCCCTTGTTAATCTGATAGGTTGACATGATAGGTTTGTACAATCCAGAAATACTTGATAAATATCTAAGAACTGCAATCGATGCGCTACAATCAATTATAATATCAACATCATTAACTTCGTTAATAAATTCTTCTGAGCTGTAGGTTAGAACATCTCTGTCAATACCTCTGCAAATAGAGGAAGATCGAAACATCTCAGAATAACGTTTTTCTAAGACAATTGCTTTTTTCATGCCGAGGGCATTGTGATCGAGAATGTGTCTAGATAAATTATGAGGCTGTAGTCGGTCGTGGTCTAATACGATCAATGAAAAACAACCACTTTTTATTAATATGTCAGCCACAACAGAACCAATTGAACCTACTCCGATTATTAATGCTTTTTTTGTTGAGGCAGATGAGCCAGTCATCCCTGACAATTTTTGTGCGAGCTCTTGATTAAACGAAGCATGAACTAAATGGATAGCTACGTTCCAATTGTCCATCTTCTTGTTTTGAGACATTATAAATGCAACCCATTCTTCAGAATCAGGACGTCCTAGGACTGACTTTGGTCGACGTATTCCCGCAACAACAATCTTCTCTCCCGCCCATTTTGCGTTGTCAGAGCCTTTGTTCACCCAGTACAAAAAACGATCTTTCTCATATCCAATGGATTTAAAAAGTTCAGCCAAATCATCTGCATTCCTTGGACGTTTAATCCAGGGGGTCGATTGTTCTTCTGCTTGATGCCATACCAAAGTTTCGATATTACCGCTGCCAACGACAAAACGAGCCGTCTCTGCAACTACATATTTTTGCGCTGTTGTCTTCCAGAACCCTGCATGCTTTGAACATTCATTAATTGCGCGTGTTACATCCAGTTCGACAGGGGGGAGGGTAAAATCGGCTATCAATGGCTCAAATGGATCGTCGGATTTTACCAGATTCCCTGCGGTCGCATCGTCGAGCCAATCTTTTATAGCATATAATAGATCGAATAGTGTCTTACCACACCACCAATCAGCCTTTGAAGTCCGGCTCAGACAAATGGCTTTATATATTCCCATTTTAGGGATATTATACACCAATTGATGGGGAACATAAGGAAAGCGGCCCTGAACAAAGACATCGGGACAAGTAAATGGATAATCAGAGTTAAAAAAAATACCAACAGTTTCCTTATCTAGAATTGAAGGCGCATGACCGTTTGCCGGCTTCTCTACCGCAAATTCAAAAAACGCAATAACGCCGCCCTCCCAATCGATTTCATGATAACTGTTCGAAATAAATGGTATATTTTTAACCATTCGCGTTTCGCGTTTGAAGCATTCCTTGTCCATTTCTATCAACCCCATCTGCGGGTCTGAGAAACCGCAGCTGCACCAGTTACTAAACCAGAACTTGTGCCCAGCTTTTGCAAGCCATTCGATGTCAATCTTATTTCCAGCGGCTTTGGTTCTGATTCATCAGGGTATTCCATCAAACACACGAAATGATCTCTATCACCAACGTTCTCCGCTGTTTTTCTGTAATGCGTAATGCCTTCAATATGAGGCGGGTCTTTGTCTTCATAATTATTGTTTTTAATAGGTCGGCTTGAGCAAACAAGCCAGCCGTTTTTCTTACCTCGTTCAAGAATCTTCATTGAGGTCTTCTCAGGATTGTTTTTTGCTTCTTCACGTCCTTCTTCGTGTTCTTTCTTAGTAAAAAACTTATATGTTCCGTGGTGAGGAATCAAAAAAATATCCCAATTGAGAGTATTGAGGTTTCCTTTTGCATTTGATTTGTTATAGACGGTTTCCCAAACTTCGCAACCCGCATCTCCCCCTAGGAGCATTTGAGCGGAGATCGCAGCTTCTTTAATGGCTAGTTGCATTACTAACGAAACTTCATTCCTTGGCAGTTCCTCATCCTCAATAGCATTTTTGAATGGCCAGTGTACGAATGCTGAAAAATCTGTTCGCTCTCTACCACATATGTTATAAAAATTCCCTCCGGCGCCAATATGTCTGTCTTCGGGTAGCTTATCTATCCCCTTTTCGTCATCGTATCGACCAAACACAACCAGCATGTTACCCGGCTTTTTTGCCACTTCTTGTTTTTGTGGATCGGCCCAGAGCTTCAGACGTCTGCGGGCTTCTTTCTGAACTTTCTCTGCCTGAGTAGAATATTCTTCGTTGAAAATCTGGGCAGTAACCCATAGCTCGTCTATTTGAATAAGAGTTTTTTCTTCATCTTCATCTATATCGTTTTGGCCTGGCAGCAAGAATATATCACCAAATCCTTGGCAATGATCCAAATCGGCATGTGAAAGGCAAAACACAGAAAGGAACGATCTATCATCTCTCAAAGGCAGTTCTTTAAGTAGCGATTCCCGGACATCCCAAGTTTTATCTTTGCCCTCTGCACTTTCATCCTTCTGTTTCACGTCAAACAAAAGATTAGTCTCGGAGTCGAGCACGATTTTCACGGTCTGCCCATTATTTACAGGATAGAAAACGAATTTTTTATCAGCCATTTTTATCTCCTTTGTTTAAAAACTCATTAAAAAGAGTATCTGCGTACGCAAAAGCAAATTTATTAAGAATTGATTTTTTTAGGAAAAGCAGTATCAGGAAGCCAAGAGCTATTGCAGTAAAAAAGGCCAATGCTGCCCAGTTTTTGTTAATGCCATATATTACCGAGCAGCCAAGCGATCCTGTGATTACCCAGATGAAGCCTCCAATAAGATTCCTCATAAACCCATATCGAATATTGTATTGATGCGTCATTACGCCTTTCCCAACATATTTTCGTACAAAGCCAACGGCCTCCCTTGCAATCAGCCTTGCTTCAACAGGATCTTCTTTTTCTGAATCAATACTTAGAAAATTAACATGAAACATCTTCGTTATCCGTTCTCTTATGCGGATTTTAGATTCACGAGAAAGATAGCCTTCGGTCAGAAGCAGCATATCTGTTGTGGGGAAGCGCTCACCACCTTTTCCGAAAACACTCTCTTCAATCCATCCTTTAGCGATTCCGCACTGCAGTTGAATAAGCGCAAGCATAACAATTAGTGAAAGGCTGATGTTGGTTACCAGCATCCAGCCAACATTACGTGCAATTGTTTCCCAGAATGAAGGTCCAAGAAGCTGAATCAAAAAATGTACAGGAGGAACAGCCGCAATAAAACAAGGTATGTATCGGGCTTTTATTTCGTATTCATCCCATGATTTTGGATTGCTCATATATCTCCCTCCTTGGATATCTTTACCCGCCATTTACCAGTCAACAATTTCTGCGTCAGACCGCGTTTTAGCAGACGGCAGGCATTTGCTTGTTTCTTCAGGATATCGATTTCTCGTCGGGCAGAATTGAGGATTGCGGCAATTTGTTTTTGCTGAGAGATTGGCGGAACCGCAACTGAAAAATTCTGTATATCTTTTTTTTGAATGTTGGGGAGCCCCGAACCGACACGCAAAAGCATTAATGATTTTTCACGATATTTAAGGAAATTAAAGAGGTATCCGCTATCTACCCCATCCTTCAAATTGTTCAACGCATAGCAATGTCCGCCGCACCAGAATTTTTCGGTATTGAAGTTGACAAATCCGCATGAGTTGCCGCCTTCACTTATAGTGATTGTATTTTCTTTCGTGTTCCATTGGTCAGTAAATCCCGACGGTTCTATCCCTCCATTTAGAACATAATATCTTCCAGATTGAACCATGTCCGAAACGTTCAATTGTTGACCTTTATTTATCTCTACGATTTCCTCTAATTTCAACAGGTTCCATTTACCTTGAACACTTTCCTCGTTTATCAGCTTATTGAGCAACCATGAAAATCGTTTTTCTTTGGCCGCGATCAGCCGCTCGGTCTTTTCGATAGCTGCATCCCAAGTGGACAGAATAGAGGCAATGGCAGTTTGTTCGGGAAGGGAAGGCGCTGGGACTCGCAAATATATAAGTTTCTCCCGCGTTAAATGAGCTATACTAGTTTCACCAACCAGTTTGGGCAAATCACCTTTTGTAGCGATATGTTGCATATAGTAGCAAAAGAATTCTGATGACATTCCCTGATCTAAGGATCGCAGTCGATGAAGGGCTTTTTGATAAAAAATGGGCTGATCCATGTCCTTCCAGACTGCACATCGTCCAATTTCACCTCCCTCGCACATGAGTATGTCCCCTGATCTCAATGAAAATTTACTTTTCTCCTTTTCAGAAAAAGCCATTTCATTTAGTCGAGAAAGTTCAAAATAGCCCCATCTAACATTGAAGTTTGCGAGGTATGGAAACAAATCCCCTTGCTTGGCTTTTTCATTCAGCATCTTCCCTAACTGCACCTCGAAAAGATCTTCAATTTTTTTCATAGGCCAAGGAAACTTGCTCATTTTCTGCCCTCCGGTTTTTTCTGCCCCTGTCCCAACTGCTTCGCACTTTTCTTCGCCAAAGGAGAATTATCGAGAATATCGCCCGTCATGTTCTTGATAGCATTACTGACTATACGTTTCACTCGTCGGTGAATTTTCGGCAGGGCTTTTGTGGCCGGGGTCAATGCATTGGCCTGGGTTTCGATGAAAACGGTTGTTGCAGTTTCCGATAATTGTTTTTGGGATGGGTACAGGTAATTCTCACTGCTGACGACCGGCGCTTCCAATTTCAACCCGTGACAAAATGTCACGACTCCGTATATGGAGTGTACGGATTTCGCTTCGATTTGATCAATCGACGGGCTATTCGTCATGGTCCTCCCGGAGTTGCTTCGGCAGTGCGACAGTCTTGATCATTTTTTTCTCGTCCGATGCTACCCGACGTTCCAGCTTTTTAAGATCTTTTTCGGGGGGCAGATCTTCGGGTTTAATACCGCGATCAACCAGCAGATTCCGCACACTCTGATTATTCTGAACATGCTCACCGGTTATGGAGAATTCACCTTGCAAATCATTCCGTATCACATTGTGATTAGTGATCTCTGTGGCAAGGTTTTTGGCGGTAATGGTGATAGTCGGAAGAAAGTCGGCAAGTGGACGTTTTTCAGGAACGTCAAGCTTGTTCTTCATGGTGTTGGTGGTGTTGCCACCAAACAGCGCTGCATCGCCTTTAGAACGGATTCGCCCGAATCCCTGTTCATCCACGCCTCGTTCATAGATATTTTTGGAAAGCTCTGTTTCCGACTCTCGTAGTTTTTGGCGGGCCTGGAGTCGCTCCTGCAGGAGAATACGTTCTTCGATAATCTCCTGTTTTCTTGTCTGGATGGCAAAATAGCTCTGGGCAAAAGCGATTTGATCTTTGCGGGGATCACCATTCTGTGCAATAAGGTAACAGGCGTAACGAGTCAGTATGATGTCGTCGATTGGACGTTCCGTCCCGGAGCCTATCGTGACCATTTTCGTGACGTCACGAAAATGGTCTGAGACTTTAACGCCCGTTGTTTCACATGCGATAACCGCCTTATCTATGACTTTCTTGAAATTTTCCCATCTGTCGTACCCCAAAACACCCTGCAACTCGCGGGCATACCAGAACTCCAGATGAGAATCCGGCAATAGATTGACGATGCCATCAAATTGAGAATGCAAACGAATCATCAATTCCTTTTTCATCGATATACCTCCAGATTTTTCTACCATATCGAGGCAGACCTCGATACGATGCCATCAATTCACGTCATTGGGCGAAGGCAGTGTACAATCTGTACATATCCTTTCTTTACAACCCCACTATGAATCTCCTTACTTTCTGTTCCCGAACTGACAAGTATTACTTGACAGTTCACCCAGATTATTGTTTTCACTTCCGATCTATCTCCTTGAGCATGACGGCCATTTTAGCCCGGACTTCGACAAGTTCATTTTCGAGCTGGTCGATTTCCTGCTGGACAGCATCGATGTCGATCTCCTTCTCTTCTTCGAAGGTATCCACATAACGGGAAATATTTAGGTTGAAGTCATTCTCTTTTATTTCTTCGAAGGCCGCCGCATATGCATACTTTTCAACTGATTGTCGGGCTTTCACGGTTTCCACGATCTTTTTTATATGATCATCTGAAAGGGCATTCTGATTCTTTCCCGGCAGGTAGTCGCGACTGGCATCGACAAATATCACATCTTTCCGGTTCTGATTTGCCCCGCCTTTCTCACGGCTGCGATCAAATATCAGGATCGCTACGGGAATAGAGGTTGTCGGGAAGAGATTGCCCGGAAGTCCGACAACCGCATCCAGCAGATTCTCTTCGATCATTTTCGTTCGGATGCGACCCTCGGCGGCTCCGCGGAAAAGTACTCCGTGAGGAACCACAACGGCCACACGTCCCTCTTTTTCGAGAGCGGCTTCCACCATATGGCTTATAAAGGCCCAGTCCCCCTTACTTTTGGGTGGAACTCCTCTCCAGAAGCGGTTGAAGCGATCGCTTTTAGCCTCTTCCGCGCCCCATTTGTCGAGTGAAAAAGGCGGATTCGCGACGACAATATCAAATTTCATCAGGCGGTCTTTTTCCACCAGCGCCGGGCTGTTTAGCGTGTCGCACCATTCAATACGGGCTGAATCGGCGCCGTGCAGAAACATGTTCATCCTTGCCAGAGCCCAGGTGCTGCCGTTTGATTCCATGCCGAAAAGGGCAAAATTGCGGTCATTGATTTCTCTGGAAACCTCGATTAACAAACCACCGGAACCGCATGCCGGATCACAGATGCGATCTCCTGGCTTTGGGCCTGCCAGCCTGGCTACAAGTTCGGAGACCTTATGCGGCGTGTAAAATTCCCCGGCCTTCTTGCCGGAATCGGAGGCAAAGCGTTCTATCAGATAGATGTAAGTGTTACCAATAACATCTTCGGAAACCTTGCCGGGACTCATATCCAGTTGAGGTTTGTTGAAATCCTCCAGAAGCGTCTTTAAGCGTCGGTTTCTGTCCTTTGTTCTGCCAAGATTCGCTTCGCTGTTGAAGTCGATATTGCGGAATACTCCTTCCAATTTCGCTTTGTTCGTTTCTTCGATTGCATCCAGCACTATATTGATCAGTTCTCCGACGTTTGCCGAATTGCGTCGTTCATAGAGACTGTAGTAATCGGCAAGGAACCGGTCTTCCACTTCGCCCGTCGAATGATTCTTCAGTTCCGCATAAGGAAGAACAAAGCGCTCACGCTCCAATCTTCGACGGATGCGGGCCTCATCATCACCGTACTGTTTACGGAACTCCTCATAGTGATCTTTCCAGACATCGGAGATATATTTTACAAACAGCATTACCAAAATATAATCCTTATACTGCGCCGGATCTACAACACCCCGGAAGGTGTCGCAGGCTGCCCACGCCGCATTGTTGATGTCTTTCTGATCGATTTTTCCATTCATAGGGTTATGCTCCTTGCGCCAGTCGGATTAAATGGGTCGAAATATATTTATATCGCTTTTCACCAAGCATTTTTATAAGTTGCTGCTCTTTCTCTGCCAGAGAAGCCATCTCAACAATGGCCTTTTGCCGCTTAAGGGGCGGAACGAAAATTTCAAGCTCGTCCATCTCCTCTTTGCCGATCATCTTCTGTGAGGTTCCTTTGGCGCGACTCGCCAAAAAAGCCTGTGCCGGCGACTGACTGATAAACCAGTTCAGATACTCGGGCAGAATTCCGTTATCAGACACCCTGATCCTCAAAAGTGGCGCCGACACCACGGCAATGCCGGGATCATCCTGAAGAATAGCCGAGGTGGACGCAAGCCCACGTGACCGAAAAATAATATCACCTGGTTTCACAAGATGATGCTCTTTTGGCTTATCGATGTCAACCCGTGCAAGAGCGCTGCAATCGACACGGTTTTTATCCGTCAGGTCTTTCATCTGGATAACCGCTACCGCCCCGGAATTCATCGAATAAAGTCGCGCCCGAAACGAGTATCCCATTTGAACTGATGCTATATTTTTTAAAGTTACCTTCACTTTCCACCGCCTAAAATATTGCTGAAATGCCGTTATGGCACATATATAATGAGATAAATTTCATTTGTCAAGAAAAATATATGCAATAATAACATTTCTGCAAATATATATCATAAACAAACACACCTTTTTGCGGCAATTCTAATTTTTAAACCTGAAAACGGAACTTTTTCAGTACTCCCTTTGGGGGTATAAGTAAGTTTATGGAGCTATCATTTTCCATTATATCAATACTCGCAATGAAAAACTGAGTTTTTTTGAATTTACGTAATTGTATTCTTATTGTTGGAATCCACAAAATAAAGTATATGCAGTCTCAATGAAAAGAAAATGGCGCATTCTCAAACCGGACAAAAAGCTTGCCGAAAATATCTCCAAAACCGTAAATTGCAGCCCTCTTATTGCAGCATTACTGGTAAACCGCGGAATTGTTTCTCCAAAAGAGTCCGGTGATTTCCTGAATATTTCAATAGAAAACATACGGCAGCCCTTTTCCATGAAAGACATGGATAAGGCTGTTGAACGGATATCAAAAGCGGTCTGTAACAAAGATAAGATACTCGTATTCGGGGATTACGATGTGGACGGAGTAACCTCGACCGCGCTTCTGACAGGGTTTTTGAGAAATACCGGCGCCGATGTATCGTATTATATTCCACA
>CAZOEH010000091.1:0-9592 GCA_964578785.1 uncultured Desulfonema sp.
CTATCTCAGAAACTTCCGTCATTCTCGCGAGACGGCGGTAGGATGTGAGTCTCTGATCAATATCGGACATATATGATTCGGGAAGAAACGCCGATATCGAAATGTTTATTTCGGAATCAAGATTTTCCGTTACAGGCTCTCCTTTAAGTTCGGACATAGTGTTTTCCATAAGTTTAAGAAACATATCATATCCAACAGCGGCAATATGTCCGGATTGTGAAGCTCCAAGGATCGTCCCCCCTCCCCTTATTCTCAGATCGCTCATAGCAATCTGAAATCCCGAGCCGAGATCACTGTGCTCCATCAATACTTTTAAACGCTTCTGAGCGTCCTTGCCCAGGACGCTGTCTTTCGGTATAAAAAGGTAAGCATATGCCTGTTCATCAGACCTTCCGACCCTTCCGCGCAACTGATAAATCTGAGCAAGCCCGAATTTATCCGCCCTGTTGATCAGGATCGTATTTGCGGAAGGAATATCAAGACCGGATTCAATGATCGTGGTACAAACGAGCATATCTATTTCCTTTTTCATGAATTTATACATAACTCCCTCAAGCTCATCCTCATCAAGCCTTCCGTGAGCAATGCCTGTTTTTACTTCCGGAACAAGCTCCTGCAGCTTCCTGGCAATCGCCTCAATCGTGTAAATATTATTATGAACAAAAAAAATCTGCCCTTTTCTGGCGAGCTCGTTTCTTATAGCATCGGTGATTATGGCATCATCAAATTCCGAAACGTACGTTATTATGGACTGACGATGCTCGGGTGGCGTGGAAATGATACTGATATCACGAATACCCATGAGAGACATGTGCAATGTTCTGGGAATCGGCGTCGCCGTCAAAGCAAGGATATCGACGGTATGTCTCAAACTTTTCAGCTTTTCCTTATGTTTGACCCCGAACCGCTGCTCTTCGTCTAGAACGACAAGCCCCAGATCTTTGAATATGACGTCTTTTTGCAGAAGCCTGTGGGTTCCAATGACAATATCAATTTTTCCGGATGCGAGACCGGATATTATCGCACCCTGGGTTTTTGCAGGCCTGAACCGGCTGAGGCACGCAATTTCGACAGGATACTCTTTAAACCGCTCGGTAAATACGGAAAAATGCTGTTCAGCAAGAACCGTTGTCGGAACAAGCACCGCGACCTGTTTACCGCAATTGATTGCGAGGAATGAAGCTCTAAGTGCCACCTCCGTCTTGCCGTAGCCCACATCGCCGCATACCAGTCTGTCCATCGGAACTTTGTCTTCCATATCACTTAAGACGTCTTCTATCGCCCGAAGCTGGTCCTGTGTCTCCTCATAAGCGAAGCCAGCCTCGAAATCCTTGAAATATGAGTCCGGCTTCCCGTATGCGAAGCCTTCTCCGATTTTTCTCAATGCATACAATTCGAGCAGTTCACCTGCAATTTTTTCAGCGGATTTCTTTACACGCTCTTTTACCCTGTCCCATGACTTTCCCCCCATTTTATCTAGAACAGGTTCGATACCGTCAATTCCCATATATTTACTGACGCTGTTCATTCTTTCAACAGGAAGATAGAGTCTGTCGCCGTCCCGGTAAACAATCAGGAGAAAATCATTTGTTGAGCCGTTTAGTTTCAGCTTTACAAGTCCTTCATATTGTCCTATCCCGTGGTCATTATGAACGACAAGGTCTCCTTTCTTTAAATCTTCAAAAGCAAGCAGCCTGGAAACCGTTTTCCCTGTCAACGGCTTTTTTCTGTGATGCTTGGCTCCGAATATTTCATCTTCAGTTATTATCGCCAAAGCTTCTTCAGGCCAGACAAACCCTGAAGAGACGGCTCCAAGGCAAATATATACGCCGCCTTTTATATTATGAATCCCCGGAAATCCCTTCTCTGTTTCCATTTGTATTCCGTATGGTAAAAGCAGAGACTTGATTCTTTCGGCTTGGGATCTGGTACTGCATACCAGCATGACAGCACAGCGGAAACTTATTTTTTCAATTATCCATTCGGCAAGGTGGGCGAGATGGTTATCTTTTTGGATGCTGTCTCTGAGATTCTGAATTACCTGTTCGTTTGTTTTAATAAAATTGTTGCATTTAACCGTGCAGTCTCTATCATCTCCGCCATACAATTCTATAGCTCTGAAATTCAGATGCCTTTTCGTATCGATTGATCCGATTGCTTTTTCCCATGAAAGATAGGTTCTTTCCGGTTCAACACAGAGCCTTCTGTTGTCGCGGGCGGACAGATAATTTATTGATTCCTGCTCCAGCGCTTCAAGTGCCGATTTTTTAAGCTCTTCCGGTTCATCCATTACAAAAATGGTTTTTTCAGGCAGGTAGTCGAAAAGAGAACCAGGGTTCGGATATACCAGCGGAATCAGGCTTTCAATATCCGGAAGAACATTCTCTCGTTTTATTTTATCGATCAGTTCACGAACCATTGTAACCGGCATTTCAAGAGCTGATGCCTGCTCTCTTATCCGGCCTGTAATAGCGTTTAAATCCGCATTTTTAAATATCGCTTCCTTAGCAGGAATAATAATTACCTCAGACACGGATCTTAAAGTTCTCTGGCTTGACGCTGAAAAAAATCTGATCGATTCCACAATATCGCCGGAAAGCTCGATCCTCAAAGGATCCGGATAAAAAGGAGTAAAAATATCCAGAATGCCCCCTCTTACGCAATAATCTCCGGGCTCTTCAACTATCAAAGATCGCGTATAACCGCCTGAAATCATCTTTTCGACTAAAAGATCCCTCTCTATCTCCTCCCCCTCCATCACAAGTTCGGCAAACTCGAAAAGCTCCTGTCTGGGAATAAGTTTACGAAGCAGTGCTCCAGGAGTCGTTATTATTACCGGAGGCGCTTCACTACACGTAATTTTGTACAGAGTATTCATGCGGGCTGATGTGATTTCGTTCTGATTGAAAAGAGATTTTACAGGAGAGCTGTTATACTGCGGAAAAATCATTACAGGCAGTTCACATCCGTTTGAAAAAAAATTCAGATCCAGTGCGAACCGCTCAGCCTCTTTTACCGAACGGAGAATCACCAGCATCGGAAGTCTGTTTTTTTCATAAATCCGGAATAAAATATATGCTTTTTCGGAGCCCGTTAAACCTGCAATGCCGGCCCTTTTTTCACATTCTGAAATGAGCTTGAAAAGCGAATTGAAAGAATGATTTTTATCTTGATTTTGGAACATAAACAAAGTACCTATTTTCACCCCGAAAAGCCGACGTAGCTCACACGGTAGAGCAGCTGATTCGTAATCAGCAGGTAGGCGGTTCGATTCCGCCCGTCGGCTCCAGTAAATTCAAAAGGTTACAGATATTTAACTGTAACCCGTTTTCGTATACCCGGCCTGATTTTTACCCAGTGCAAAAATTAATGTGATATTATACCCTCAACATAAATCAATAAACAAGGCATATTTACCAGCCATATCCAACCATTTTAAAATAATGAGCAAGGTTATTGAACGGAGGATACAGTCATGAAAGTCCTGGTTGAAAAGAAGGAAGCGATCTGCACGATCATCATAAACAGACCTGATAACAGAAATGCGGTAGACAGGGAAACCGCGGTACAACTCGTCACGGCCTTCGAAGAATTTGAACAGGATGACAGCCTGCTTGCAGCCGTACTGTGGGGTGAAGGAGGAAATTTCTGCGCCGGTGCGGATCTCAAGGCTATATTCCGGAATGATTTGAACGAAATCAACAGCCTGGATAGCGACATGTCCAAACCGGGCCCTATGGGTCCCAGTCGCATGAAAACATCCAAGCCTGTAATCGCTGCCATATCAGGTTATGCGGTTGCAGGAGGATTGGAACTGGCCTGCTGGTGTGACCTGCGGGTCGTTGAGCGAGATGCTGTACTAGGTGTATTTTGCAGAAGATACGGAGTCCCGCTCATCGACGGCGGAACTCAACGCCTTCCCAGGTTAATAGGCGTCAGCCGGGCGCTTGATATGATACTTACCGGACGTGCGGTAGGCGGCGAAGAGGCTTTTGAAATAGGACTTGCCAACCGGATTGTTGAACGGGGAAAAGCAAGAGAGGAAGCTGAAGCATTGGCTGCCGGAATTATTGCTTTCCCGCAGTCATGCATGCGCAGCGACCGGCGGGCAGTATACCTCGGATTTGATTTGCCGATTGATGATGCAATGGAACTGGAATTCAGACTGGGCATGGAGGTGCTTGCCGGCGGTGAGTTTCAGGAAGGCGCGAAGCGTTTTTCACAGGGAATCGGGAAGCACGGCCGTTTCTGAGCAGAACCGGAAAGCCTGTTTATTTCTGCCTGCATCAAGATAAATATAGGAATCGAAACAAATAAATGACAAATAATTTAAGGGCTAATATTTTTAACGATTTGTATTCCGATTCAGATTGAGAATAACCATATATAAATAATAACATATTGATATCATTTATATTATAATATTGCGGTGGAATCCGGGAGTTTGTTTTTATATATTATATTTTCTTTCTTTAATTTCTTGACATACCCTCAATATCCGTATATTTTAAATACTTACATGGTTTTATAAGGTATTAAATTGTTCATTACGGCGTAATAATCGGTTGTTTATTTTGTAGAGGAAGCATATCTTCAGTCGCGAGTAAATAATGAACTGTATAGATGCAGTTGAAGGTACCGCAAAAAGTATTATCGACGGTCTTTTTCAGCTTTTTATTGAATCGAGTCATGACGATACGGAATATATTCGTAATATAAAAAAAGTTGTCGATTCAACCGATATGTTTCTGCAGAATAACAGGGAAATAACCGGAGACCCGGAAACACTGAAAAATGTTCTATACGGATACGCCAAAGATTTGTGGATTAAGAACATTGTTAATAATATTAAAACAGAGGACAGGATCAGTGATATGGTTTTGGAAAAAGTCGAATACCATGAATTTTATTTCAACCATATTTACAATCATGGCACATATCCACTTTAATTTCAGCTTTTGGCTGTTTTATTTTTAGCTATTAAGGCAGGCATCAAATGAACGATTCGGAAGAAGATTCAAAAATAAAAGCTGAACTGGATGAAATTTTAATAAAAATTGATAATATAATGGAAAAGATAGAAAGCTCTTTGCCTCACGAAACAACTGATTCCGTACAGGAAGAATAAGGGAAATGCCCCGCAGGTTTTGTTTTATAACGGATATTTATTAACAAACTGAATTACATCCATCTGCAAAGAAATAAGTTTATTAGGAGGTGCCATGGCGTTAACCAAAAATGACATTGTTGCTAGGGTGCATGAACTCGGCTTTACCAAGAAAAAGTCGGTCGACATCATCGAGTCTCTTTTGATGATAATCAAAAACAATCTTGAAAAGAGCGACGATGTTCTGATTTCCGGATTCGGGAAGTTCTGCGTAAAGAAAAAGAATCAGCGCAGAGGCAGAAATCCGGCAACAGGTTCCGATTTAATTCTCAGGGAAAGAAAAGTAGTTACTTTTAAATGTTCGGGGAAATTACGGGACAAGATAAATAAATAAGATTGGAAATCATCGCTCCCGGGAAATCCTTTTTTTATTTCGATTGGAAGCCGTTACGAAATAATCAATACTTTTTCAACCGTTTCGTTTCGGCTCCATATACCGGTACGGCATTTCAACGTTACAGTTATTTTTTAAACGGCGGCTTACTAACCCTGTGGAAATACCACGGGGTTAGCGCTTGATTCAGGTTCAAAGCTTTCAAAGCTTGATATCGTAAGTCTTTATTTTGCTTAAAAGGGATGGGTGGCTTATTTCAAGAAGCCGGGAAGCTTTGGTCCGGTTTCCTCCTGTTGCTGTAAGAGCTTTTTCGATCAGCCTTTTTTCAAGGGCTGCCTGTTCCGCTTTTATAGAATACCCTTCACAAACCTTTAAAGTTCCCCAGGCCGCCTTGTCTTCCGGTTTGAAAGGAAAATTTTCCGGCATTAGGACCGTCTCTTCCGCAATTATAACCGCCCTTTCTATAAAATTCTCAAGTTCTCTCACATTACCTGGCCAGTCGTGCTCAAGCAACACAGCCATTGCAGATGGTGATATTCCTTTGATATTTTTACCAAGCTTGACATTTAAGGTATCAATAAAATGTTTGCATAAAAGCGGGATATCTTCCGGCCTTTCCCTTAAAGGCGGTAGTTTAACCGTAAGCACATTCAGCCTGTAGTAAAGATCCTGACGAAAAGCGGATGCCCTGATTTCATCTTCAAGGTTTTTTGAAGTGGCCGCTATGACGCGCACATCAATTTTTTTCGTTTTGGAATCACCGATAGGCCTGATCTCGCTTTCCTGTAAAACGCGCAATATCTTTACCTGCAGCAAAAGAGGTAATTCCCCGATCTCATCAAGAAAAATTGTTCCGCCGTCAGCCTCTTCAAAAAGGCCTTTCTTATCCTTATCCGCTCCCGTGAAAGCTCCTTTTTTATACCCAAAAAGCTCGCTTTCTATCAGGTTTTCCGGTATTCCGCCGCAGTTTACGGGTACAAGGGGCTTTTTCGCTCTCACTCCCCCGAAATGGATTCCTCTTGCAATCAGCTCCTTTCCTGTTCCGCTTTCCCCGACTATCAACACCGTAGTATTATACAGGGCCGCTTTGACGCAAAGGCTAAAGACCGATTGCATGCTCTTGCTTTTTCCAATCATTTTACCAAAAGAATAATTTTCCCCGATTTTTTTTATCTGCTCCCGGAGGAAATAATTTTCTCTTCTTAAACTCTCCCTCTCCTCGGCTTTCCTGAGAGCGAGAAATACTTCATCCGCTTTAAACGGTTTTGAAATGTAATCGTATGCGCCCTCCTTCATTGCCTCTATAGCGGTATCGATGGTGCCGTACGCGGACATCATTATGACTGTAGCAGAAACTGTTTTGTTCCTAGCTGCTTTCAGAAAATCGATCCCGTTCATATTGGGCATTTTAATATCACATAGAATAAATGTATAGACGGTCTTATCTATCTTCATAAGCCCTTCATGACCGTCGGAAGCAGTATCAACATCATACCCTGCCTTTTTCAGCATGGCGGAGAGCATATGCCGCATATTCTCCTCATCGTCAATTACAAGGAGCCGTTTCTTATTTTCTCCATTTTCCATAACCGGTCTTCTTTTTTGAAGTTACAGGATACTGTTTTGATGCAGCGGAAAATATATTATCATTGTAGTTCCATCTTTCTCACTGCTTTGAGCCTTGATTTTTCCTCCCATTCCGTCAATAAGAGCAAAACAGACAAATAATCCGAGTCCGGTGCCTTTCCCCGGCTCTTTTGTTGTGTAAAACGGATCGAAGATATTGCCTATGCTTTCTTCCGGAATTCCCGCGCCATTATCCGCAAAAGATATTTTCAGAGTCGGCCGGCCGTTGATCGCTTCAGGATCTGTTTCATTAATAACTTCACTTGTTACTATAAACCTGCCGCTTTGCCTGTTTTGGGATGATGAAATAGCGTCGGCGGCATTTATTATAAGATTTAAAAAAATCTGCCTCAACTGATTGGAATCGGCCAGGACATTGTCATTTTCAGCCTCAAACGAAAGCTGTATTTCAATATTTGTCATGAAAGGCTGGTATTTAACAATATCCGAAACATCCTTTATTACTTCATGCACACCGACGATTTTCGGCTTTTCATCCGACTGCCTCGAATAATCAAGAAGCTGCCTGATAATTATACTTATTCTGTTTATCTCATCTTCTGCCCTTTTTATATACTCGTTTTTTTCATCATCGGGTATATTTTTTTGTTTCAGCAGATCAAGATATCCTATCACTATTCCTATGGGATTTCCGATCTCATGCGCTATTCCGGAGGAGAGCCTGCCCACAGAAGCCATCTTTTCAGCCCTGACAACATCCTTTTCGGCCTGCTTCAATTCAATATTAACTTTCTCGAGAGAACGGATGCTTTCCTGAAGTTTTTCCTTGTCCCCGGAAATTCTTTTCAACAGACGGTTTAACGCCTTCGAAAGCTTGTCGAATTCATTCTCTTTGTTACCGTACAGGAAAAACAATTCATCCTCTCCCCTGAATTCTTCTGCTCTCCTGGCCATTCTCTGGACAGGCTTTACAGCTATATTCGAAATGAGATAGAGACCCGCAATCGTCAGTATAAACAGATTGACAACCAGATATACAAAAAGAACTTCCTGAGAGCGCCTTAAACCTTTATATATGCGTTCAAGTTCCAGAACAATGCCCGCCCCGCCTTCAACTTTTCCATTTTCAAACAGCGGTGCCGATATTATAAGGTAACGGTCCTGCATCCACAAAACTCCCCAGGCAGTGCCGGTAAACCTCGTAATCTTTTTTGAATATTTTACCGACTGTTTTATTAACGCCCTGACATCATCAAGGAGGAGGCAACCAGATTCGCTTGAATATAAAATATCTGAATTCTTATCTTGTACGACAGCGCATGAAAAACCTGCCGTTTTCAGTAATCTGTCCAATCTCTCTTTATATCCGGGCAGTAAGACGGATGCATCGTCATCTGATTTTAAGAGATTGCTTTCGAATTCGGAAATGATCAGATTCCCTTTGGATATCTCGGATTGAACAAGGTCCCTTTGAGCGGTAATTACCATGATGATATCGGATAGAAGCATCGCAACAGCTAATAGTATTGCAAGATTAACGGCTATATTCGTCTTTATTCCGTGAAAAGCCACAATCAGCACCAAAGATTGAATTGGTTTGAGAAAAATGTTTACCTGTGTTTATTATTACAATATAACCACGCAAGCTTGCAACAGTTAATGAGAATAGATCGGGAGTTAACAGGAAGAGCTTCCAATAACCTGCATTTACATGGCCAGGTTATCGTTCAGGTGTTACATAAAGATTTTAAAGGGAAGGAATCGAGTTGGAAAAATGTGTTAACCATGAAGAAAGGCTTACCAGTTATTCGTGTATGAAACACGGTGTCTATATGTGTGAAGAATGCATGCACTGCACAGATCCGACCATTTATTGCAAATACCGCCAATCCTGCCCGATATGGTATACGGATAAAAATAATAAATCAAAAGATAAAATATCCGCATCATCTCCTAATTAGCTTATAATCCTCTTAAGATCCGGGGGGTCAAGCGGTAAAATAATAATTAATTCGGAAATGATCCGTATTTCTCATATACCTGCGAGTTTCGCCATTTTATCCGCTATACTTTCAAAAGCCATTGCAACAGGAGAACCGGAATGCTTGTCTATCAAAGATACGCCTGAATCACCGCATGATACCACGTTCTGATCAAAGGGTACTTTGCCAAGAAATTCTATGCCTGTTTCCTTTGCCGTTTTTTCCCCCCCTCCTGCACCGAAAAGATCTATACTTTTATTACAATGAGGGCAGATAAAACTGCTCATGTTTTCAATAAGTCCGAATACTTCCATTTTGACCGTTTTACAGAAATTAATAGACTTCCTCACATCCGCAAGAGACACTTCCTGGGGAGTTGTTACAATAATTGCCTTGGCATCCTTTATTGTCTGCGCAACAGTTAAAGGCTCGTCACCTGTTCCGGGAGGGCTGTCTATAATCAGAAAGTCCAGTTCACCCCATTCAACATCTCCTATGAATTGCTTAATTGCGGAATATTTA
>CAZOEH010000092.1:0-3931 GCA_964578785.1 uncultured Desulfonema sp.
GAGTTTCGCTTCATGCCCAGGGAGAACTTGCGATGAGCCTCATGACTGAAGCGCCGGCATCAAGGGTTACTCCGAGGCTGACGGTTGAAATGATTGAGCAGGGCAGGCATTATCCGGTTATGGACGGTAAGACCATATTCAAGCTTGCGGTAAGAAGGCTCCCTGAAATAACAAAAGAGGTGCTTGGAAAGGCCGGGCTTTCAATGGATGATATTGATCTGGTCATTCCCCATCAGGCGAATCTCAGAATAAACCAGGCATACCAGAGCGCGATGGGTCTTTCCGATGATAGAATATTTCACAACATACAAAGATATGGAAATACAACAGCCGGAAGCATACCCATAGCCCTGGATGAAGCAATTGAGATGAAGAGAATAGGGAAGGGGAGCACGGTTCTTTTTATCGGACTCGGCTCAGGAGTTACCTGGGGGGCGATCATATATCAATTTGAATAATCTGACGCAGAATCTCAGACAGGGGATAATACTTTGGTGGATATGAATTTCAGAGATCTGTATGAGCGCCGCCTGGATATCGTTAAAGGGCAGAAACAGAAGAACGGCTCTCCCGTTATAGGGACATTCTGCTCATACGCACCTTTTGAAATTCTGCACTCTTTCGGTATTATTCCCGTCAGGATCTGGGGGGAGTCCGGGAATATCCATAAGGCGGATGCCCTGCTTCAGACTTTTATCTGCCCTCCTGTGCGCCACCTTATGGCCCTTGGGCTC
Organism: uncultured Desulfonema sp.; assembly: GCA_964578785.1. Classification (GTDB taxonomy): domain Bacteria; phylum Desulfobacterota; class Desulfobacteria; order Desulfobacterales; family RPRI01; genus RPRI01. The sequence goes on from CAZOEH010000092.1 coordinate 735, forward strand.
GAAGGGCGCTATAGTTTTTTAGACGGGATTGTTCATTCCTATACCTGCGATGCCGTCTGCGGACTTTATAATATCTGGGTCAGGAATCTGCGGCCCGGATTTTCCCACCTCATAAGCCTTCCCTATATGGAGATTGAAGAGGCGGCGTCATATACGATGACCGAATTCGGCAATCTTATAGAGAAGCTTGAATCTTTTACCGGAAAAAAATTTTCTCAGGAGAGCCTGAAAAGATCGATTACTCTCTACAGCGAAGCAAGATCGCTCATGAAGGATATCTATAACCTGAAGAAGAACGGCATTTTGGTGAGTTATGCCGATATCAGTGCCATGAATATCTGCGGTCAGACTCTTCCTGTCGAAATATTTCTGCCCGAACTCAGAAAGTATGTCAAAAATGTTAAAGGGGAGGAGAACGGAAGCCGGGGAAAACTCAGGATCCTTATTTCCGGAAGTGTGATTTCCGATACCTCTCTCATGGATTTCATAGAAGAGACCGGTGGTAATATTGTTGCCGATGATGCCTGTACAGGCCTTCGCCTGCTCCGGAATGTAATACCTGAAGGAGACCCCCTTTTATCTCTTGCCGTATATTATCTTGCCATTCCCCGGTGCTCTTCTAGGGCTGATTTTCCTTCCCGGAAAGAATATCTGCTTGAGACACTGGCTGATTTCGGCATAGATGCCGTGATTTTCATTCATCAGAAGTTCTGCGATCCGCACCTCTCCGATCATCCTTTTTTGAAGAAAATACTTGATGAGGCGGGTATACCACACATGCAGTTTGAACTGGAAGGAGACGGGTTCACCGGACAGGTCAGGACACGGATTGAAAGCTTTTTTGAGATGCTGGAGAGAAGATGACGGAGGAGAAAAAGACTACCAAACGGCTTCATGCGAACCGGGCATTACGCCAGATTATTACCGATTTTTATGCTGATGCCCACAGAGCAAAAGCCGAAGGCCGTCCGGTAGGGTGGATTCCGCCCATGAACGGCCTGATAGAACTCTTCTATTCCATGGACATCCATCCGATATTTCCCGAAAACTGGGCTCCCATTTGCGCGGCAATCGGCACCAGTACGAACAACTTCGCGTACGCTGAGAAGAAAGGCTATTCAGGCGATCTTTGCGGTTATTTCAGAAACAATGTCGGGTACGCCCTGGATGGAATTACGGAGGCGAATCAGCCTCTGGACGGTCTGCCGAAGCCTGATTTCCTTATCTCTTTCGGCGCGGGCTGCATACCCACGATGAAGACTTTCCAGGTGCTCTGCGATCATTTCCGTGTCCCCGTTTTCAGAGCGGATCTGCCTCAGATCGCAATGGAAGACATAAGGGAGCACCATATTCAGTACGGGGTCGTACAGATAAAGAGGCTGATAAAATTTCTGGAAGATCTCACGGGAAAAAAATTTGATATCGACAGGCTGAGGCAGGCCGTTGCGTACACGGACGATGCCTGCAGAATCTGGGATGATATCATGGATGCGCGAAGGGCGGTTCCGTCTCCGTTTTCGGCAGCGGAGATCGGGATCATGTTCGTCATGGTTACAAGACACGGCACCAGGATCGCTGTCGATTTCCTGCAGGATGTGCTCAAAGAGGTAAGGGGGAAAGTTGAAAGAGGGGAGGGCGTGATTCCAAACGAGCGGATACGGCTCTTCTGGGACAATATTCCCCTCTGGTACAATATGAAACTCTTCAACTATTTTGAAAAATGGAATGCCGTGGTTGTTGCCGAAACATATACATCGGCGTGGACTCTCAGGATGGATCCGGACAAACCTCTTGAGAGCATCGCGTATAAATCACTTGTCTCATATCCTCTTGTCTCCTGTGTATCGCTCGGTAAACGCATTGAGCTCATCAAAAAGGCGGTAAAGGATTATAAGATAGACGGAGCTATTTTCCATTCAAACAGGAGCTGTAAACCGATATCAATGGGGCAGATGGATATAATGAAAGTCCTGTCGGAAGAACTTTCGGTGCCGGGTGTAATGTTTGACGGAGATCATATGGACGGAGGAAAATTTTCAATGGCGCAGTTCCAGACGCGGATAGACGCCTTCATGGAGATGCTTTCGGAGCGTAAAGAGAAACACTTAAACCCTTAAATCCCGGGCCCTTTTATATGAGAAGACAGAAGTCAGAATACAGAATTCAGAAGAAATACAATACCATGGTTATTCCGGATTCTGACTACTGGCTCCTGTATTCTCATGCTTTGTTGTGCCTGCCCCGGGCATGGTTGTTAATATGAATTGACCGGAGAAATAAATAAAAAGGAGGAATAAATTTATGATGGACTACCCATTGTTGATGAGAACACTTCTTTTAAGAGCGGCACGGTATTTCCCGAAAAAGGAAATATTATCGATTTTTCCGGATGAGATATTCCGCTATACTTACGGGGATTATTTCAAACGAACCTGTCAGCTCGCCAATGCGCTTAAATCAATCGGTATTAAGAAAGGCGACAGGGTTGCAAGCATAGCTCTGAATAATCACAGGCATCTCGAGCTCTACTTCGGCGTCCCCTGTATGGGAGCGGTTCTTCATACTGCAAACTTCAGGCTTCCTCCTCACCATCTTGCCTATATACTCAATCATGCTGAGGACAAGGTGCTCTTCATCGATGAGGATCTTCTTATCATAGCGGATATGATAAAGGACCAGTTGAAGACCGTGAAGCATTTTGTTGTTCTCTCGCAAAGCGGCAAGATCCCGAACACGTCTCTCTCCCCGGTTTATTTGTATGATGACTGGATTTCACAATTTCCGGCGGAATATGATTTCCCTGAAGATCTGGATGAAAAATCTCCTGCGATGATGTGTTATACATCAGCTACAACCGGAGATCCGAAAGGCGTCGTATATACTCACAGGAGCATCGTTCTGCACAGTTATGCCGGGGCTGTTACTTTCGGCACTTTCGAGAGCGACTGCGCCCTTCATATCGTTCCGATGTTTCATGCGAATGCCTGGGGCATGCCGTTCATCAGCGTAGGGATGGGCATCAAGCAGATACTGCCCGGCAGAGAGACGCTCAACATGGAAAAGATCTGCCGGGTGATTGCCAATGAAAAGGTCACCGTTACCTGCGGTGTGCCGACCATCTGGATGATGCTTTACGATTATCTTGAGAAGGGCGGCTGGCATGATTTTTCAACCCTGAGAGTTATAGCTAGCGGCGG
>CAZOEH010000092.1:3941-9438 GCA_964578785.1 uncultured Desulfonema sp.
ATGTCCGCTTTCCCTGATGCGCGGGTTGAATGAGAAGTATAAATTTCCCATAAGGCAGGCTTACGGCGGTACGGAGACATCTCCGCTCGCAACGGCCGCGCTTGAAAAAAGCTACATGACGGATCTTTCTCCGGACGAACTCTACAGCGTGAGAAACAGCGCCGGTCTTCCCGCTCTCGGTGTCGACATGAAGATTGTGGATACTGTTACCGGCAGGGAAGTTAAAAATGACGGCGCGGATATGGGTGAAATTTATCTGAGAGGGCCGTGGATAGCCGATGAATACTACAGGGACCCCGAACGATCCCGGCAGTCTTTTGTGGACGGATGGTTTCACACCGGAGATATGGGAACGATTGACGGAGAAGGATACCTAAGAATCGTCGACAGGACCAAAGATCTGGTAAAGAGCGGCGGGGAATGGATATCGTCGGTCGATCTCGAGAACATGATAATGGCTCACCCGAAAGTGCTGGAAGCGGCTATCATCGGTGTTCCTGATCCTAAATGGCAGGAAGTGCCTTTCGGATGCATCGTGGTTCAGCAGGGCGAGACTCTTACAGCCGCTGAGCTGCAGGAATATCTGAAAGATAAGGTTAAAGCTTCATACTGGATACCGAAACAGTTTGCCTTTATCAGCGCCTTGCCGAGGACGAGCGTCATGAAGTTCGATAAAAAGGGGTTGAGGCAGATGTACGCAAACGGCCAATTGAAGTAGTTTCCATCCGGAAATGGCCCTTTTGTGCGATCTCCGTGTCAATCTGCGGGATTTCTTGTGCGAGATACTATGCGTATGTCTCCGCGCAATCCCTTGATTTTCTTGAGCTTGCCCAAAATTACCGGTTTCCGAATGGAAACTCATAAGTGTCCATAATTATAGATTTTGGATGGACACTAAGTAGTTAAACAGGGAGGCTTGGACAGATGAAACCATTGATCAGGCGAACATTGATTGCCGCAGGCATTATCCTTGCGGCAGTAATAGCTGCTGCGGGCTGGTACCTTTCTCAGGCGATACCGATCGGTACCGGCTATGTAGCAAAATATCTCTGCTCTGCGGTCTTCATATCAGGACGTAACCCGGATGATGTTTTGCGTGAAGACGTCGCTCCGGTCAATCCTCTTGCCGCAGTTATCTCAGCAGATATCGACCGACTTAATAAACGTGTTACGGCAGCTTCCTTCGGATCGTACAAAGCGGCCGCGGTGTACCGCGACGGCTGCGGCTGCACTCTCGCAGTCGGTGCGGATGAAGAGGATCTGAGGATGCAGAATATTGCTGCGGCGGCGGCGCCAAGAAAACCGCTGCCGGATGATCTTCCATGGCCTGCGGGAAACGGGGAGATCGCTGTTCCTCTTCCTGCTGCAATCGATGAAGCAAAGCTTTCAAAAGCCCTCGATAATGCTTTTGCCGAGAGCGGTTCCGAAAAACTTAAAAATACGAGGGCCATTCTGGTTGTTTACGACGGCCGTCTCGTTGCCGAGCGTTACGCCCCCGGATTTGACCGCAATATGCCCCTTCTCGGATGGTCGATGAGTAAGAGCATCCTCAACGCTCTTGTAGGCATCATGGTTAAAAACGGAAAACTGCGCCTGAAAGAACCGGCGCCGGTTCCGGAATGGCGAAAAGAGGGCGATCCGCGTGGAAAAATAACCCTTGATCAGCTCTTAAGGATGAGCAGCGGACTTGAATTCGGAGAAATATATAAACCGCTTTACGATGCCACAAAAATGCTTTACGGAAGTAAAGACTTTGCGGCCTACGCCGCTGCAAAACCTCTTGAAGCCGCGCCTGATACCAAATGGAGCTATTCCAGCGGCACGGCCAATATCATAAGCAGGATCGTGCGCACGGAAGCGGAAAAAAGCTACCGCAACTGCTTTACTTTCATGAGGGAGGAGCTTTTCGACAGGATAGGCGTGCAGAGCGCTGTTCCTGAGCCCGATCCTTCAGGAACTTACGTTGGCTCCTCCTATACGTTTGCGACACCGCGTGACTGGGCGCGTTTCGGCCAGCTCTATCTGCAGGACGGGGTGTGGAATGGTGAGAGGATTCTTCCTGAGGGCTGGGTCCGCTACACCACAACTCCTGCGCAGGGCGCCCCGATAGGACAATACGGAGCTCTTTTCTGGCTGAACGCAGGACCTGTTTCAGATCCCGGAAAGAGAAGATGGCCGTCTTCTCCTGCCGATGCATACTCGGCAGACGGTTACCAGGAGCAGAAAGTAATCGTGATTCCGTCAAGAAAGCTGGTGCTGGTCAGATTCGGCGCCACATCGGTGCGGAAGGCCTGGGACACCGATATGTTTATTGCCGATGTTCTGGCTGCATTGCCGTGAAATTTTCGTCTATATGCAAATATCATTGGGAACGAACAACGGTAAATGATGATTACTGCTTATTCTGATATATATTTATAATCCAATTGAGTATCGGATCAAATAAAAAGATTGACCATACCAATGATACCATTTAATGTATAAATAAATCAGCAGCAATATTACTTTGTTCTGATATTGTATTTAATCTTCCATCCCGATTACTTTGTTGCAGAGATAATATAATACTTGCTGTTGAGCATAATCGGAAACAGGTTCCGGAACGAAATATCGGGTTCAATCATCACTGCCTGAAACGGGGTGACTGACCGGACTGAAAACGGACCGATTATCCTTATGGTCAAATCAGCCCCATGCGGGCATTTGCAGCGGTGAGATTAAATGCGTTTCACACATGCCGGATAGTGTTAAATAAATATAATAAAAGTAAATATTTTTAAATGAAACTGTTGATATTTACAGATCTTGACGACAGCTTGCTGGACCATGAAACATATTCTTTCCGGGAATCAAAGCCGGCGCTGGATGTAATCCGGGCGCGGAAGATACCGCTGATATTTGCAACGAGTAAAACCAGAACGGAAGTTGAACAACTGCGGAATGAGATGGGAATTTCGGACCCGTTTATCGTCGAAAACGGCGCTGCAGTTTATTTCCCGCTTGATTATATGGGATTCAGCATAAATAATGGTTCACGGCAGCATGATTATACCGTGATCCGTTTTGGCGCAGAATATGCCGAGATAAGAAGTTTTGTCGAGTCAGTTAAAGACAGATTCAAAATCCGCGGATTCGGCGATATGGAGCCTGAATATATTTCAAAAGTCGCAGGGTTATCCGAAGCACAGGCAATTATGGCAAAACAGAGGGAATTTACTGAGCCTTTCGTGATTGAAGATGAGTCGCTTCTTTCGAAACTGGTTGATATGGCTGAATCAGGCGGATTTAAAATTGCGCGGGGAGGCCGTTTTTTTCATTTAACCGGAAACAGCCAGGATAAGGGAAAGGCTATTGAAATCACAACTGAAATTTATTCCGAGAATATGAATGATAAATTTATAAGTATCGGCATCGGAGACAGTGCAAATGATATTTCAATGCTTAAACGCGTCAATATTCCTGTTCTGATTCCCCATTCGGACGGGAGTTATGAAGATTTACACGTAAACCATTTGCGGCGTGCAGTACTGCCCGGGAGTAAAGGCTGGAATCAAATAATGATTGAAATATTAAGCCATACTTTTTAAGGAGCATTTAAATGAATGAACCCATACGGTTTTCTACGGCATTACGAGAACCTGTCCGGGAGCTTATAGAAAATCTCGGGCAAGCGGATATTGTCGTAGGTATACCATCCTATTACAGCGGTACATCTCTGATTCATGTCATACGAAGCGTAGCAAAAGGTCTCGAAATTAATTACCGCGACAAAAAAGCTCTGATCATTGTTTCTGACGGCGGATCAACTGATGATTCCCGTGAGATTGCGGAGCGTGTTGAGATCAATTCTTTCAATATAGAAAAAACAGTTATAATTTACCGGGGAATTGCCGGCAAAGGTTCAAGCCTGCGGGCTGTTTTTGAAGCTGCCCGTTTCCTGAGAGCACAGGCTCTCGCTGTTTTCGATTCGGATTTGATCTCTATATCACCGGACTGGATAAAAAACGTACTGGAGCCTGTTTTCAACGGATACGATTTAGTGACGCCCTACTACCGGCGTTATAAGCTGGACGGGACAGTCACCAATACCATTGCTTACAATCTGACGAGAGCGTTGTATGGGCTAAGAGTCCGGCAACCCATCGGCGGAGATTTCGGAATTTCAAGCAAACTTGCCAGGCATTATCTGGATCAGGATGTCTGGGAAACCGATGTAGCAAAGTTCGGTATCGATATTTATATGACTACGGTAGCTATAGTCGATGGATTCAATATATGCCAGGCACGGCTGGGGGTTAAAGTCCACGGACAAAAAGACCCGGCAGCGGATCTGGGCCCCATGTTCAGGCAGGTTATCGGAACCACATTTCATATGATGAGCATGTACGAAAATTTCTGGCAAAAGATTACAAAGTCGAAAGATGTTCCCATCCTGGGAGAATTGGTGGATCAGGTCCCGGCATCTTTCGAGATCGATATTGACGGCCTTATCGACTATTTCAGGCTGGGATTCGGAAACTTCGGCGAGATTTGGGAACGCATTCTGGAGCCTGATGATTTCGAAGCAATAAAAGAACTTGTCAAGGATAAAGACAGGGAAAAATTTTTTCTGCCGATTGAAGTCTGGGTAAGAACCGTCTACAGGTACGCCTCGGCTTATACGATCTCTCCGAGACAGCGAATGAAAATTATAGACACCCTGATACCTCTCTATTATGCAAAAGTGGCTTCCCTCGTTATTGAATTGAGAGACAAAAATCTGGAAGAATCGGAGATGAAGTTCGAAGAAGATGCGCAGGTTTTTGAATCCATGAAGGAATATCTGATAAATAACTGGAGGAAAGGAGCTTGATATGGCTGATTTCTGGCAACATGGAGCGATTACCGTATTACAGCGTCTTAAAGACCGGCCTGTTGCAGATCTTGAAGCTGAAATAGAAAAGATCGCGAAAAGGAGAAAAATCGTTCTACTTCTGCCCGCACTGTATTCGGAATTCCAGACACCGTCCATGCCGCGCATCATCGAAGAACTGAAACATGTCCGCTATCTGCATAAAGTTGTTCTTTCTTTAGACAAGGCTGATTTCAGCGAATTTAGTTCGGCGCGGGATATGATGTCCGCTCTTCCTTTCGAAACAAGGATCGTGTGGCACGATGGCCCGAACATGCAGGCATTATATCAGGAGCTAAAGGAAGCCGACTTTGATCTTGATAATCCGGGCAAGGGACAATCTGTGTGGATGACGCTCGGCTATATCCTCTCTGAAAGGGACGTTTATGCAATAGCCACACACGATTGTGATATAGTTAACTATAAAAGTGAAATGCTTTCAAGACTGATTTACCCGGTTGTCCATCCGGCAACGGATTTTGAGTTCAGCAAAGGTTATTATGCGCGTGTAACCGACAAGCTTTACGGAAGAGTTACAAGACTCTTTTATACTCCGCTGGTACGGACTCTGCGGCGTATCCTTGGGCCGAATGAATTTCTTAAATA
>CAZOEH010000093.1:0-9403 GCA_964578785.1 uncultured Desulfonema sp.
TCTTAATATAGCAAGCTCCCTTATCATGATGGTAATGGAAAAGACAAAGGATATCGCTATTCTTAAAGCCATGGGTGCAACCGACAGGAGTATCAGGAAAATATTTGTATTCAAGGGAATGATTATTGGCGCGGTCGGAACCAGCCTGGGTGTATGTGCAGGATATATAGTTTGCAAGCTTCTTGAAAAATATAAATTTATCGATCTGCCGGGTGATGTATATTATATCACTACTCTTCCCGTACGTCTTGTAGTTTTTGATGTTTTACTGATTGCTTCGGCGGCGTTGATGATTTGTTTTTTGGCAACCTTGTATCCTGCCCATCAGGCGTCAAAACTTAATCCTGTTGAGGCTATCCGCCATGGATGAAATTAAGTCTGATAATAATAATATAACTGCACACGGGCATTCTACTAACCTGTTGAAAGCCAGAGGGATATGCAAAAGCTTCAACAGCAGCGGGACTCGTCTTGAAATTCTCAAAGAGATTGATTTTGATCTGGATAAAGGCGAAACAATTTCGATTGTCGGCGCATCGGGTATCGGTAAATCCACTTTGTTGCATATACTCGGTACTCTTGATTATCCCGACAGCGGCTCTTTATTTTTTCTTGATAAGGAAGTTTTTCGTTATGATGCCGATAAACTGGCGCAGTTCCGGAACCGGTCCATCGGATTTGTCTTCCAGTTTCACCATCTCCTGGCAGAGTTTTCAGCTATTGAAAACACTATGATGCCGGCATTGATAAATGGGACAGAAAGACTAAAAGCAAAAGAATCTGCGGAAGAAATATTGGTTAGGGTTGGACTTAAGGAGAGGATTAACAGCAGAATCACCACCCTTTCGGGCGGAGAAATGCAACGGGTGGCTATTGCAAGGGCATTATCTTTAAACCCGGCCATTCTTCTTGCCGATGAGCCGACCGGAAATCTTGATAAAAAAAACAGTGAGCAGGTTCATGAGTTGCTGATGGAACTGAATCGGGAGTTCGGCATGGCAATGATAGTAGTAACACATAATTTGGAACTGGCCTCTTTTATGCGAAGATGTGTTACGATTTATGACGGGCAGCTTGTTGAGGCAGCCTGAGGAGTTATAATGAATAAATATCTGTATCTTATCGCTATCGCAATAGCGGTTTTATTTTCCGGGAATCTCTATGCATCGGAAACAGTTAATATACTGATATTGCCTTTTGAAGTTAACACTCAGGAGGAGTTATCGTATCTTAGGAATCAAGTACCTCAGGTAATTAAGGGCCATTTAAAACAGGATGGTGCGGGTATCCTGGAATCCGACCCCAGTATGGCTTTGTCCCCGAAGGAAACAACCGGCGACACTGATGAAATCAGGAAAATCGGAATTGACAGCGGCGCCAGCCATGTAATCTGGGGAAGCATTACAATTATAGGTCAGCATTTCAGCCTTGATACCAAGATGATCGGATTTCCCGGCGGCGAACTTCCGACGGTTTTTTTCTATGAGGGAGAAGGAATAGAAAATCTTTCAGGAATCCTGAAGGAACTTTCACGGGATCTTGGAATGAAAATTTTCAAACGGGAAAAAATATCGAAGGTTCTTGTCGACGGTAACAAGCGAATTGAAACTGATGCGATAAGAAGAGTAATTAAGGCGGAAGCAGAAAGCATATATCAGCCGAAAAATCTTGCAGACGATCTTAAGGCTGTTTATGCGATGGGATACTTTGATGATGTCCGTATTGAAACTGAAAATACTGCCGAGGGGAAGGTGGTAATATTTAAAGTTAAAGAAAAGCCGACAATAAGAGTAATTATTATAAAAGGGAATAGAATATACGAAGGTGAAAAGATTAAGGAGGTCTTGAATTTAAAAACCGGTTCAATTCTTAATTTTGTGCTGGTACAGAAAAATATTGAAAGAATTGAAAGCCTCTATAAGGAGAAGAATTACCATAATGCGAGGGTGGAATATAAAATCAGCGAACATGATAATAACCAGGCCGACCTCGAATTTATTATTACGGAAGGCGCAAAGGTTCTCATCAAAAATATAATATTTGAAGGGAATATTGCGTATTCAAGCTCGAAGCTGAAAAAGCTTATGTCGACATCGGAAAAAAACATATTTTCACTGGTTACTTCTGCCGGGGATCTGAACAGGGAAGATTTAAATCAGGATGTTGCAAAGCTCGCATCTTTTTATCACAACAACGGCTTTATTCAGGCTAAGGTCGGCGAACCTCAGATCGATACCCATGAGTCCTGGATTGATATTACGATAAAGATCGATGAAGGTCCGCAATTTAAAGTCGGAAAAGTTGAAATAACCGGGGATCTGATCATCCCTCAGGAAAAGCTCATTGAGAAAATCAAGATAGGGAAAGAAAAATATTATAACAGGCAGGTTCTGCAGAGCGATATCCTTGCCTTGACCGATATCTATTCGGACGGAGGCTATGCATATGCCGATATAGTTCCGAACATAGAACAGGACAGGGATAATATGTTGGTCAGCATCAACTTTAAAATTAATAAAGGCAAGCAGGTCTATTTTGAAGAGATCGCTATCGGCGGAAATACAAAGACCAGAGACAGGGTTATCAGGCGGGAACTCCTTGTTTATGAGCAGGAATTATACAGCGGTGTCAAGCTGAAAAAGAGCATGCGCAACCTGCATCGTCTTGACTATTTTGAGGATATTAAAGTCAATACATCAAAAGGAAGTTCGGATGATAAAATGCTGCTTAAGATAGATGTCGCTGAAAAACCGACGGGAACTTTCAGTTTCGGGGCTGGTTACAGCAGCATCGAAAAAGTCTTCGGTATGGCCTCAATCGCCCAGAGGAATCTTTTTGGGAAAGGACAGGTGCTTGCTTTAAAAACACAAATAGGAGCTGTTTCAAATAAATATACCTTGAGCTTTACCGAACCATGGTGGTTTGACATACCTCTTTCGGCCGGTTTTGATTTATACAGCTGGGAATATGATTATGAAACATATGACAAGGACAGCACAGGCGGCGGAGTCAGATTCGGATATCCGGTTTACGAATTTACAAAGCTTTATTTAAACTATGCTTTTGATGATGCCGATATACGCAATATAGAAATAGATGCCCCGGATACGATAAAGGAAATGGCGGGGAACAATATATCAAGCAGTATTATGGCAACATTAAAGTATGATTCGCGTGATAAGGTATTTAATCCTACGGATGGGTCCGAGCACACTTTTTCAATCCAGTATGCAGGCCTTGGAGGCGATATCGGTTTTACGCGTTACATTGCGGAAACAGGCTGGTACATTCCTTTGTTTAAGGGCACAGTCGGGTCAATACATGCCAAGACCGGATATGTCAGCCAAAACTCGGACGGGAAGCTCCCTACTTACGAGCGTTTCTATCTCGGGGGAATAAATTCGTTACGCGGATTCGAAAGAGAAGATTTGAGCCCGAAAAAGTTGAATTCTGAAGGAGTGCTGACGGAAATCGGCGGTAACAAGTTTGTACAGTTTAATCTCGAATTCCTTTTTCCCCTGATAAAGGAAGCGGGCGTAATGGGCGTATTATTCTTTGATACGGGAGATGTATATGACAACCATGAAAGTATAAATCTTGGGAATATGAGAGAAAGCGTGGGCGGCGGTATCAGATGGTATTCACCTATGGGGCCGATGCGCATTGAATATGGACATATACTTGATCCTGTAAAAGATGAAGGCGAAGGCGGGAAGTGGGAATTTACGGTGGGTACAGTATTTTAATAGTATAGACATTTACATTTCGGACGAGGATGAACGCAGATTTTAGTCCGCCAGGGGTGGATAAATATAAAGAGCTAAATAATTATCTGCATATATCAGCGAAAATCAGCGTCCTGATTTAAAAGGGCGGACTTTATTACTAAGTTATCAATAGCTAATAATCATAAAGGGAGGAATATTATAATGAGATCATTTAAAACTGCGGTTTCAGCGGGTGTAATACTGTTTTTTTTGCTTGGTATTTCGGCATATGCGGCGGATGTTGCAAAGGTAGGTGTCGTGGATTTTCAGAAAATCCTTGAAACATCAAACGCCGGCAAAGCGGGTCAGGCCGAGATAAAGAAACAGGGAGAGAAGATGGAATCGGATCTCAAAAAAAAGGGCGCTGAAATAGAAGAGCTGAATAAGAAGCTTGAAAAAGATGCGATGGTCGGAAACAAGGAGATGCGTGAAGAAAAGGAGCGGGAAGCCCAGATAAAGATTTTTGATTTCAAGAGTCTTGAAAAAAAATACAGAGCCGAACTTCAGAAACTCCAGACGGAAATCGTTGTCCGCATCCAGAAAGAGGTTGATGCAATTGTCGATGAAATAGGAAAAAAGGAAGGGTATCTTCTAGTAATTGAAAAACGTGAAGCAGGTGTCTACTATGCACCGGCTTCTGTAGATATTACAGATAAACTGATACTGCAATATAATGCAAAATTCACCCAGAAACCGGGAAAAGAGAAATAGGAAATCAGAATGGAAGCAACTCTTTCCGAAATAGCCGGCATAGTCGGCGGCAGGATTATCGGCGATCTGAAAATGGTCATCTGCGGAGCCGCTTCCTTTGATGATGCGAAAGAATACGATATAACATTTGCCGGGGATGCCGGATTTCTGAAAAAGATCGAAGAGACCGGCGCCGGCGCCGTTATAGTTCCGCTGGATTTCAGTGAGTCGTCAAAGAACCTTATACAGGTAAACAATCCCAAAGTTGCATTCACCAAAGTTTTGAACTTGTTTTACCCGCCTGCTGTACCGGTATCGGGAATCAGTCCGTCCGCACATATAGGGAATGGATTTAAATGCGGCAGGGATGTTTCGATTGGCCCGAATGCAGTGATAGGCGATAATGTTGTATTCGGCGACAGAGTATCTATTTATCCGTGTTCATATATCGGAGATGATGTCGTCATCGGAGATGATGTTAAAATCTACTCTAACGTCTCTGTTCTCGATAGGTGCACAATAGGAAACAGGGTAATAATTCACTCAGGTTCCGCCATCGGAAGTGATGGTTTCGGCTTTTCTTCCGACGGTGAAAAATATTTTAAAATTCCCCATACAGGTATTGTCAGGATAGATGATGATGTCGAAATCGGTGCAGGAAACACTATCGACAGGGCAACTTTCGGAAAAACATGGATATGTCGTGGAGTAAAAACGGACAATCAGGTTCACATCGCACATAATGTTACGATCGGAGAGGACAGTTTGCTTATAGCCCAGTCAAGCATCGGGGGAAGCTCATCAATCGGGAAACATACCATTATATCGGGGCAGTCAGCTGTTGCCGACCATGTGAATATCGGGAATAACGTAATTATTGTGGGTAAGTCGGGAGTTGCAAAATCGGTTCAGAACGGGGAAATTCTATCCGGTGTTCCTGCGATTCCCCATAAACTGTGGCTTAAGGTTCAAAATATCATTCCAAAACTTCCGGATATCAGGAAGAAGATACATGAAATAGAAAAGAGGCTGGAGAGAATGGAGAAAAAAAATGGGGAAAATTATTGATATAAACGAAATAATGAAATTACTACCTCACCGGTATCCGTTTATTCTGGTTGACAGAGTTATCGAACTTGTCGAAGGGGATAATATTATTGCTTTGAAAAATGTCACCATCAACGAGCCTTTTTTTGCAGGACATTTCCCCGGGGCTCCCATTATGCCCGGAGTTCTTATTATTGAAGCGATGGCCCAAACAGGGGGAATATTGTTTGCCGTTTCCCAACCGGAGGAAAAACGCGGTGGACCGGTTTATTTTATGGGAATGGATAAGGTGAAATTCAGAAAACCGGTTATTCCTGGGGATCAGCTTATTTTCGAAGTAAAAATTTTAAATATGAGGTCAAAGGCGGTCAAAATGTCAGGCATTGCGACAGTTGAAGGCAAATGCGTGGCTGAAGCGGAGTTTATGGCCACAATCGGAGGAAAATAATGATTCATGAAACTGCTATAATTAATTCCGGGGCTGAGATAGATTCAAATGTAGATATCGGCGCATATTCCATTATCGGGGAGAATGTGTTCATAGGTTCAGGGACCATTATAGGCCCTCACGTTGTGATAGACCCTTTTGTAACAATCGGTCAGAACTGCCGGATATTTCAGTATGCTGCTATCGGAGCCCCTCCGCAATCTCTGAAATTCGAGGGTGAGAAAACATATGTGAAGATCGGCAATGGAACAATAATCAGGGAATTTGTCACTATTCACAGGGGAACCGGATTTGGCGGAGGGATAACCGAGGTCGGGGAAGAGAATTTTCTGATGGCGTATACACATATCGCTCACGACTGCAGAGTAGGCCGCAAGGTTGTAATGGCAAACAATGCTACTCTGGCAGGACATATAACAATAGGGGATCACGCAACAATAGGGGGTCTCGTAGCCGTGCATCAGTTCGTCAAGATCGGAGATTATGCTTTTGTCGGCGGCAAATCGGCTGTTGTTAAAGATGTTCCTCCTTATGTCATTGCGGCGGGAGACAGGGCGGAGCTGCATGGTCTGAATTCGGTCGGCCTCAAACGTCATGGCTTTTCACCTACAACATTATCTCTGCTGAAAAAAACATACAGAATAATATTCAGGATAGGACTTACCTTGAATGAGGCTATTGAAAGGGTCAGAGCCGAGGTAGAGCAGGTTCCTGAGGTCGTAAAATTCATCGATTTTATTAGATCTTCTCAGCGTGGAGTTACGCGGTAATCTGATGACAAAAAAGATAGGGCTCATCGCGGGGAGCGGCCAGTTCCCCATGATTTTTTCAAGAAAAGCCGGAGCGGGAGGCTTTTTGGTATATGCCGCGGCTTTCATAAATGAAGCTGAACAGACACTGAAAGAGCACGTTGAGGCTATAGAATGGATGCATCTCGGGCAGGTTAAACGGCTGATCGGTTTTTTTAAAAAAAACGGAATCAAAGAAGCGGTGATGCTTGGAGCAATAAAGAAAACAAGGATGTTTTCCGATATCAGGCCCGATATCAAAGCTATTTCACTGGTAGCGCGTATGAAAAACACACATGATGACGGACTTTTGAGCGCTTTTGCAGGTTTGCTTGAGAAAGAAGGCATCATGATAAAATCTTCAACGTTTTTACTTCCTGATCTTCTGGCGGAAGAAGGCTGCTGGACAAAGCGTAAGCCGACAAGGGCGGAAAAAGCGGACATAGACATAGGATGGCATATCGCAAAAGAGATAGGCCGTCTTGATGTAGGCCAGTGTGTCGTCGTTTGCGGCGGCTCCGTTCTTGCCGTTGAGGCTATAGACGGTACGGATGCCACCATCAGAAGGGGAGGGAAGCTCGGAAACGGTGATTCGGTGATGGTCAAAGTCTGCAAGCCGAATCAGGATACCAGGTTCGATATGCCTGCCGTGGGTTCACAGACGATAATTTCAATGCATGAATCCGGAGTTAAACTCCTTGCTGTTGAGGCTCATAAAGCGGTTGTCTTCGATAAAGAAGAGATGGTCATGCTTGCCGACAGATTCGGAATAAGCATTGTCGCGATTGCGGGGAATTGAAATAATGAAAAAACTGCGTGTAGGCGTTGTGGGCGCCGGATACCTGGGTAAATTTCATGCGGAGAAGTATTCGCAGATGGATGATGTCGAACTTGCAGGTATAGCCGATCTGGACAGAGTGCAGGCGGAGGCGGTATCGAAGAAGTTAAGGACGAATTCTTACACCGATTATCGCGACCTGATAGGAAAAGTGGATGCCGTCAGCGTTGTTGTTCCAACTCCAGCCCATTATAAGGTGAGCAGGGATTTTCTTGAAAATGACATAGATGTACTTATTGAAAAGCCTATTACGACTACTCTTCTCGAAGCGGATGAACTGATAAGCATTTCCGAGACGAGAGGCCTTATCATTCAGGTCGGACATCTGGAACGATTCAATCCGGCTATTCTCTCGCTCAGGGATATTGTAAAAAATCCAAGGTTTATTGAATCGCACCGTTTGAGTATTTTCAAGGAGCGTGGTACTGATGTAAGTGTGGTGCTGGACCTGATGATACATGACATAGATATTATCTCCGGTTTTGTAAAATCTGAAATAAAGAGTATTCACGCTGCCGGAATTCCGGTAATAACCGACCGGGCCGACATAGCCAATACCCGCCTGGAATTTATGAACGGTTGTGTCGCTAATGTCACAGCAAGCAGAATTTCAACAAAAAATGAACGGAAGATAAGGCTGTTCCAGCAGGATGCATATATATCGGTCGATTTTGCAAATCATGAAATAACCATTGTACGTAAAAAAGGCGGCGCGAATGAGAGCGTTATACCCGGCATGGATATACAACAGCTCCGTTTTGAAAAGAGCGATGCCCTGAAGGATGAGCTAACGGCTTTTGTTAAATCGGTAAGCAGGCGTGAGGCCCCGGAAGTTACCGGCCAGGTCGGGCGTGATGCATTGAAGGTGGCCTTGAGCGTAATGGATCAGATTGATTCTTCAAAAAAACAGTTTATCGGCCATTGAGGATATGAGTCAGCCTATTAATCGGAAATGTGTCATGATAATCGCCGGCGAAGCGTCGGGCGATATTCACGGAGCAAGGCTCGTTTCGGCCATGAAGGAGAGAAGTAAAGATCTCATTTTCCACGGAATAGGCGGCAAAGCTCTTAGAGATGCCGGCGTTGAAATTATTCAGGATGCGTCGACTCTTGCCGTGGTCGGGATAACTGAGGTTTTTTCAAAGATTTTTTCGCTTATTAAAGGCTTGACCGGCGCAAATAGGCTTCTTAAAAATTTAAAGCCGGGCCTTCTGATATTGATTGATTTTCCCGATTTCAATCTTAAAATCGCAGCAAATGCGAAAAAGCTCGGCATACCGGTTCTGTATTATATAAGTCCTCAGGTCTGGGCATGGAGACAGGGCCGGGTGAAAAAAATAAAGGAGCTTGTAAATCATCTGGCTGTTATCCTGCCCTTCGAGGAGGAGTTTTTTAAAAAACATGGCGTTCCGGTATCTTATGTAGGGCATCCTCTTCTTGACGGTGGTCTGTCACCGGTTGAATTGAAAGAAAAGGAAGATGCCCCGGTGGTGGTTGGCCTGCTGCCCGGTTCACGCGACGGTGAGGTTGCAAGGCATCTTCCGGTAATGCTTGAAGCGGCTTCATTAATTGTAAAAAAAATGAACAGGATAAAAATAGCGGTATCGCTTGCCCCGACTGTGGAACGGGGATATGTCGAAAGAATAATTGGAAAACACGGCGCTTATGATTATGAAATAGTTTCAGGCGGAGCGGATAAAATATTAAAAATGTGCTCTCTGGTCGTGGCTGCCTCGGGGACGGTTACGCTGGAGGCTGCGATTGCCGGAGTTCCGATGGTTATTATATACAAGGTTTCACCCGTAAGCTACCGGCTCGGCAGGGC
>CAZOEH010000094.1:0-9359 GCA_964578785.1 uncultured Desulfonema sp.
ACGTTCAATTGGCTTCAATCTCCGGAGGATCAGATATCAACGGATGTTTCGCTCTAGGAAATCCTATCGGACCTGTCTATCGCGGAGAACTCCAGTGCCGGGGGCTCGGTATGGATGTCCACGCCTTCGACGCAAAGGGGCATCCCGTGATTGAACGGCAGGGCGAACTGGTCTGCGCCCAACCGTCGCCGTCGATGCCCCTTTGCTTCTGGAACGACCCGGGAGGAAAAAGGTATAAGGATGCCTACTTCAATAGCTATCCCGGCGTTTGGCGGCACGGCGACTATATCAGAATCACATCCCACGGAGGTGTGGTCGTCTATGGTCGTTCCGATGCCACCTTGAACCCCGGAGGGGTCCGTATCGGCACAGCGGAAATTTATAGGCAGGTGGAACAGTTCGAGGAAATTGACGATAGCATCGTTATCGGACAAAACTGGGAAAACGACATTCGTATCGTCCTTTTTGTAAAGATGGCAGATGGCTATGCGCTTGACGATCATCTGATAGAGGCGATTCGCCGATCCATCAGCGAAAATGCCTCTCCCCGCCATGTTCCGGCAAAAATCATTGCCATTCCGGCCATACCCTATACGCTGAACATGAAAAAAGTGGAATTGGCTGTAAAAGACATAGTGGAAGGACGGCCTGTATTGAACAAAGATGTACTGAGCAATCCACAGGTGCTCGACTATTACGCAAATATCGAAGAGCTGCAGTCGAGCTGAGATAACGTTCGGCAGCCGTCTTCGCCGGCACCGGGTGAAATGGTGATCCTTTGAAGATTTACAAATACAATCGGTGCTTTATTCTGTTTCAGCTCAGAGAATAATAATGAAGACGATTAATAAAGTTCTGATTGCCAATCGCGGAGAAATTGCCTGCAGGATATCACGAACGCTGGATCGCATGGGCATTGCTTCGGTAGGGGTCTATCACGCGGCCGATGCCTGCTCGCCCGGGGTTCGGGCGGTCTCCGAGGCCGTGGAAATAGACGGGGCGACACCGGTAGCCGCATATCTGGACATCGATCAAATAATATCCGTCTGCAAGCAGTCCGGCATCGACGCCGTTCATCCCGGTTTCGGCTTTCTGGCGGAAAATGCCGGCTTTGCAAAGCGCCTTGCACGCGAGGGGATACTGTTCATAGGACCTTCTCCTAACAATATTGAATTGATGGGAAACAAGGTCGAGGCTCGTTCTTTCTGCATCGAAAACGGTTTTCCCCTGGTTCCCTCGGTGACCGAGGCGACCGGCAGTGAATACTTTGCCGAACAGGCCCGGAATATCGGGATCCCGCTGCTGATCAAGGCGGCGGCAGGCGGCGGCGGCAAGGGCATGCTGATCGTGCGGGATCCGGACAGCCTCGAACCGTCGATTCAGATGGCTAAGGCTACGGCCCTGCGTGCCTTCGGTGACGATTCGGTGTATGCGGAACGCTATGTGGAAAAACCGCGTCATATCGAGGTTCAGGTGCTGGCGGATGAATACGGCAACATCGTCCACATGGGTGAGCGGGAATGCTCCATCCAGCGTCGATTTCAAAAGATTATCGAAGAAAGCCCCGCGCCTTGCCTCAACGCCGATCTGCGCGCGCGTATCTGCGACACGGCCGTCAAAATTGCGCACAGGGCGGATTACCGCAATGCGGGTACCGTTGAATTTCTTCTGGCGCCGGACGGCAATTTCTTCTTCCTTGAGATGAACACCCGTATCCAGGTGGAACACCCGGTTACAGAAATGGTAACCGGTATCGATCTGGTGGAGATGCAGATCCGCATGGCCCGGGGGGAACGTCTGCCTTTCCATCAGGATGAAGTCAAGACGAAGGGACACGCCATAGAACTGCGGCTTTATGCAGAGGACCCGGAAAACGATTTTTTGCCCACCACCGGGCAATTGTTGACCTACTCTCTTCCAAGCAGTGATCATGTGCGGGTGGACAACGGTTTCACAGCGGGAATGAAAGTGACTTCCGCTTTTGACCCCATGCTGGCCAAATTGATCACTCATGGCACAACTCGAGACGAAGCTATCGAACGGGCACGCAAGGCAATCGCCGACACCCTGGTGCTGGGCGTCACCACCAACGCTGATTACCTTGCCAGGATTATCGCTCACCCGGCATTTGCCGCAGGCCGTATCCATACCGGCTTCATTCCTCAATACGGCGACGAGCTGAATCCCCCGGCGCTGACAGAGGAACAACGCGATCTGCTTCTTGCCGCTGCGGCGCTGAGCAGCCGGGAACTTGTCAATCCTTATTTCGAAGCGATAGAGCCATATACCAGCATCGGAAAATGGAGGAATTAAAATGCATCGCCGCATCGAGTTGCTGAATAAATTCTATGAAGTTACGGTTAGCGGTTCCGGTGAAAGACGTCTTGTCCGGGTCGGGGATGCTACGGCCCGACCTGCTGCGTTGACCGGTACGGATTCAGCCGGCTGTGCAATACAAATGGGTGAAGCCCAAACTTCGGTAAGGGTGAAGACGAAAGGAGAGATGATTTACATTCGGGCCTTTGGACGAACATTCGAGTTGAGAATTGTAAATCCGGTGGAACAGGCCAGTCAGAAGTCATGGGGTGTGAGAAACATAGCGAAGGCCCCGATGCCCGGCGTGGTCGTGGATATTCATGTGACAGAAGGGGAAAAAATCGCCATGGGACAGACCATGATGACGATCGAGAGTATGAAAATCCTGACAGCGATTCCGGCTCCCAGGCATGGCAAGGTCAATAAGATTCACTTCATGCAGGGCCAATCGTTCGTGAAGGGGGCTGTTCTGGTGACGCTCTCTCCGGAGGAGGAATAATACCATGCGTCGTATTCAAACAACCATCGATACCCTGTCGTCGGATTATCGAACTTACGAACGACACAATCGCAATCTTGTGGCCAAGCTTCATGAGTGCCAGCGAAAGGCGCGATTCGAACGTCCTGAACGGGACGTGAATCGGCTGAGGAAGCAAAACAAGATGATGGTACAAGAACGAATCGAACTGCTCCTGGATAAAGGCACCCCCTTTCTTGAGCTTTCGACCCTGGCGGCAAACATGGCTTATAACGGTACCGTTCCAGGTGCCGGGCTCGTTTCCGGAATCGGCATTGTCAACGGGCGCGAGGTGCTGGTTATGGCCAGCGACAGCTCCATCAAAGGAGGTGCCTGGTACCCGCTTACTGTGAAAAAGATGGTCCGTACCACGGACATCGCCATCGAGAATCGTTTACCCATGGTTCATCTCGTTGATGCCGCCGGCGCATTTCTGCCGCTGCAGTCCGATCTCTTTGCAGACCGACATATGGCCGGGCGTCTATTTCGCAACCAATGCGTACTGAGCGCCATAAGGGTTAAGCAGGTGGCGCTGGTGCTGGGCCACAGCACAGCCGGCGGTGCCTATGTCCCTACCCTGTGCGATTATTCGATTATGGTGCGGGGTGCCGGCGGGGTTTTTCTAGGGGGGCCGCCTCTCGTAAAGGCCGCCACAGGAGAAGATGTCTCAGCTGATGAGCTTGGCGGCGCCGACGTGCACAGCACCCTGAGCGGTACGGCAGATTACGCGGTGGATAACGAGCTGGAGGGAATTGCACTGGTCCGTGAAATCGTCGGAACTTTTCCCAGGATTGTCAAGGCGGCGATCGAAAGATGTGAACCCGAGGAGCCTTACTACGACACGCAGGAGCTTTACGGCATTATTCCGGATGACATCAAGAAACAATTCGATATGCGCGAAGTGATAGCGCGCATCGTGGACGGAAGCCGTTTCCACGAGTTCAAGCCGGACTATGGAACGACCATTGTTTGCGGTTATGCTTACCTGTATGGCTGGAAAATCGGACTGCTCGGCAACAACGGAGTCCTGTTCTCCGACAGCGCCAATAAATGCACGCAATTCATGCAGATTTGCAATCGCGATCGGGTGCCGGTCATTTTTCTGCAGAATATCACCGGATTCATGGTGGGTAAAGAATATGAGCATGGGGGCATTACGAAGAACGGCGCAAAAATGTTGATGGTTCAATCCAATCTCGATGTGCCGAAACTTACGGTGATGACCAATGGCAGCTTCGGTGCAGGCAACTATGCCATGTGCGGACGCGCTTTCGATGCGAGGTTTTTGTTCTCATGGCCGAATTCTCAAATCTCTGTAATGGGAATGGAACAGGCGGCAAAAACCCTTTCCCAACTGCGCATCAGGTCTTTGGAACGCCAGGGAAAGAAATTATCCGATGAGGACATACTGCAAATATACGAGGGAATCAAACAGGATTATCTGGAAAAAAGCGATGCTTACCACTCCACCTCAGAACTGTGGGACGATGGGATCATAGATCCTGCCGATACCCGGAAAGTATTGGGCATCGCCCTGTCTGCGGCATTAAATCGCGACTTCGGCGAAACACCTAACGGCGTTTTGCGAATTTGATGAGTCCGGTTGGTCATTTGTCAGAGTTGATGCTTGGTCTATGCGATTTTGCTGCTTTCGCATTATAAAGATGCCCGCACACGGCTTTCCGATGTTTTTCACAGGGCATACGCCTTTGTCCAGCTTCCCGTCGTTGCACTTTTATAGAGCCAGCATGTCTTGTACAGATTCCGATTTGTGAACCGGACAAATCCTGTTTCCCGATCTCTGATCTTGTGGCGTTTCCATAAATGAGTTCTCAGACGCTCTTTAAGTAGTAAAGAAAGCTTTCGTGCAGAATGGCTTAGCATCGATTTATGTATTTGATAGAGGATATATATGCCGAGATTGTCCAGATTAGATGCGCCCGATGTATTGCATCATGTAATAGCCGGGGAATAGAAAGAAGAAAATTTTTCTGAGGCGCCGGCCTTAAGGAAGCGGTGCGAAAGATCGGTATCGGACCAGAGAATATTCGGCGGGATCGGCAGGTGCTCTATAAATTAATATCGATGCTGATATTATTGATGATTATGAAACGCCATCTCACATTGACTTTAAGTTTCTGTTTCATATCTTCTTGTAAATATTGCTTTTATATATCATTATTGACCAGGTGATAGTATTGGATTTCAGATTATCTCACATTCCGACATTCTCTCCTTGACACGAAAAGGCTCTTTATCTAAACTCTGGCGCTATTTGGAAATATTTATGACTTTTTATGAAAGCCGAAATTATGCCTGATTTACTTGAAATAAATAATTTGGTCAAAAAATATAAGGATGTGGTTGCTGTTGATGACATCAGTTTTTCAATCCGGAAAGGAATCTGTTTCGGGCTGCTCGGGCCTAACGGGGCCGGAAAAACCACAACCATTGAAGTAATTGAAGATATTATTCCCCCTACTTCAGGAGTAATTCTCTACAAGGGTAAACCGAGATCGTCGTCATTTAAACAAGAGGTCGGGATCCAGTTTCAGCAGACGGCCCTTCTATCATCCCTGACCCTGCGCGAAACATTGAAAACATTTCAGAGCTTATACAATGACCCGGCAGACATTGAAGAGATAATCGATATCTGCAATTTAAGAGATATCGAGAAAAGAATGAATGACAAAATCTCAGGAGGCCAGAAACAGCGCCTCATGCTTGCACTTGCCATGATCAACAAGCCCGAGTTTATGTTTCTGGATGAGCCGTCAACAGGACTCGATCCCCAGGCAAGGCATAATCTGTGGAATATAGTTCAGAAAATCAAAGAAAAAGGCAATACAATTATCCTGACGACTCACTACATGGAAGAGGCGCAGCGACTGTGCGATGAGATAGCAATAATGGACAACGGAAAGATCATCGCCCAGGGAACTCCTCTTCAGCTCATCAGGGAGCATTGCGAAGGAGTTACCGTTATTCTTCCGAGAAACAGCGTAAAGATACCGCTTCAGGAGCTTCCTTTCCGCTTCCGGGAGATAAACGGCGGGGTTGAGATAAGGACAAACGACATCAATTCATGCCTCAACAGGCTGCTGTCGGAGCATGTTGATTTGACAGAAATGGTAGTCCGTTCGCCGAACCTTGAAAATGTTTTCTTAAACCTTACGGGAAAGCAATTGAGAGATTAGATATGAGCTTTAAAAGACTCTGGGCTATGTTTGGCGCCAGGAACCTTGAATTTTTCAGAGACAGGTCGGCTCTCGGCTGGAACTTTCTTTTTCCTTTTTTAATAGTAGCCGGTTTTGGAATGATTTTCGGCGGAAAAGATTACGCGGAATATAAAGTAGGTGTTTTCCCCTCTCAGTACGAAGAAGTGTCCGCCGGCAATATCGACATTCCTTCAGGATTCAGGGAAACCAGACATGTTAAATTTATAGGATTTAAATCCTTTGATGACGGAATTGAAAAATTAAAACATCATAAGATAGATTTTCTTGTAAAGGCCGGTTCACCGGAAAATGAATACTGGGTGAGCGACAGTTCTCCGAAAGGATATATAATAGAAAAACTCTTCATGGGGAGTCTCATCCCGGACAACAAAGTCGTTGCCGAAAAAAGGGAGATCAAAGGGAAGGAGGTAAGATACATAGACTGGCTCTTCCCCGGGATACTGGCAATGAACATGATGTTCAGCGCCCTCTGGGGAGTCGGATATGTCGTTGTCCGTTATCGTAAAATAGGAGTTTTAAAGCGTCTTAACGCAACCCCTCTGACTGCTTTCGAATATCTTTCGGCCCAGATTCTCTCCCGTATATTCATCCTCATGTTTACCATTGCCATCGTCTGGATAGGATGCAGCTTTATATTCTCTTTCAAGGTGGAAGGATCATATTTTGACCTGTTTATCATTTTCCTTGCAGGAGGAGTCTGCCTCAGCGCATACGGGCTTGTTGTCGCAGCGAGAGGGACAAGTGAAGAATTTACAAGCGGTATTGTAAATTTTATTTCCTGGCCTATGATGTTTTTATCAGAAGTATGGTTCTCTCTCGAAGGATCATCACGATGGGTGAAATTAATCGCAAAACTCTTTCCATTAACCCACATGCTTACAGCCGTCCGCAAGGTTATGAACGACGGCGCTACACTTGCCGATGTAACCCCTGAGCTGGCCGTTCTCTTTTTCATGACGGCGATTTCAATTGCTGTCGGAGCCGCGCTTTTTTCCTGGAACAAGTAAACAAATTCCAGCCCTCATTCGTCTATGGAATTAAAAAGCCACGAAAGGAGGGCATATGAAAAGACTATCTGTAATTTTTATTACTCTTATGGTTTTTGGTCTTATTAGCGTTAGTGAGTCACAGGCAGGCAGATTTGAAAAAAGGTATTCAGGACAGCATGATAGAACAGATCATCAGAGAGCATGGTCAATGTATGACGGACATTTCTCCGGCCGGAAAAAAATCAGGTTTGAGCACAAACAGCAACTGGACGACAGGCATAATTACAGGATGAGACATAATGATACGAACAGGGGCGACAGGGACTGTTATGATGATGTTTCAATCAGGAGAAGTACGGTGGTAATTCCCCTTCTTTTTCCTCCGTTGCCGCCGCCTCTTCTTTTACCGGGTATGCA
This sequence comes from uncultured Desulfonema sp., assembly GCA_964578785.1. Lineage (GTDB taxonomy): Bacteria > Desulfobacterota > Desulfobacteria > Desulfobacterales > RPRI01 > RPRI01. The sequence continues at coordinate 7,479 of CAZOEH010000094.1, forward strand.
TATCCGGATCTTCTCTTCGAGATAAAATATGGACTTATGCCGGGGTAACGGTTATTATCGGGCATGCCAAATAACCTCGATAACAGATATCCGTCCCCCGGCAGCACAGGCAAAGCGTTAGAAGCTCAAACAGTTTTACTGGCCCAAAAAGCCGTTTCGGGAAGCATTCATGCCATTAACGAACTGGCAGATCTTTATTATAACAAAATTTTCAGGGTGGTCTATTACCGGATCAGATGCAGGATGGATGCGGAAGACCTAACCCAGGATATTTTTACACAGGCTTTTAAAAATCTCAATGGCCTTAAGGATGTCGAAAAGTTTAAAAGCTGGCTTTTTTCAATAGCTATAAACAAGGTCAAAGATTTTAAAAGAAAAAATCAGTTTGTTTCGCTGTTCGGCATTTTACCGGACAGGAATATTAAAAACGAGGAAGAGTCTGATAAGGAGCCTGACGGCAGACCGGATGCAAATCCGCTTTATAATGTAATGAGGCAACACTTCTGGAAACAGTTTGAAGATGTTCTCAGCAGACTTTCAAATCTTGAAAAAGAGGTCTTTTTATTAAGATTTCTCGACCATCTGGGGATAAGCGAAATAGCCGTCGCTCTTGATAAAAATGAAAGCACGGTAAAGACTCATCTTTACAGAGCGCTGAAAAAATTAAACGATGATGATTCTGTCAAAAGACTATTGAAGGAGAGTATGCCGTGAATGATAACGGTCATCTTGCAGAGGATCGGATAATAAGTGCGGTTGCGGACAAAGCGCTGCTTTCCGTTGCCGAAAAGGAGCACTTGTCAAATTGCTCCGCATGCAGTTTCGCCATTGAGAGTTTTGAAGATGAACTCAAACAGCTCGGTAGAATCGCCGAGCTGTCGGTTCCGTCACCGAAAAGACGATTTAATGCTTATGAAATTAAACCGGAAAGAAACCTTTTCCCGGTTTTCGGGCTGCGATCTTCACTCGCGGCAGCAGTTACAATTCTCTTTTTTACAATTACATTACATTCCGACTCTGTTAAATACTTATTTCCAACGGAAACCGGTTCATACGTCAGCGAACTTTATTCTGAAGATTTATTTGACACGGAGACAGACTCGTCTGCCGAAAATGATCTTCCGCTCGAATATATGGATATTTACGGAGAAGCTGATCCGGATTACGACGACGATTTCATCGACTTTATACTTCCGTCATCCGGAAATAATACGGTATCAGAAACAAGAAATGGAGGGATAGTGTCATGATAATCAGAAAACTATTTTTGTGTATTTTTATTATTCTTATCGCTCTGACCTCTAATGCCTTCGGAAGAGATGGAGTGCATGGAGGAAAATGGTGGCATGATTCTTCAATATCAAAAAAACTCGACCTGAACGAGAAAGAGATTCAAAAGATAGATGCCCTTTTTGTGGAAAGCACGCGCAGAATAATTGATCTGAGAAGCTCTGTAATGAAAGATCGTTTTGAGTTGCGCAACCTTCTGGAAAGCAGGACAGGAAATGATGCTGCGGTTATAGAACAATTTAACACCCTGGAAAAAACGAGATCGGCAATTGCTCTTGAACGGCTCCGGTTTTTGATCAGAGTCAGAGAAATTCTGGGCATCGAGCGGTTCAGAGAGATTGGTTCATATTCTGAAAATTCCAGGAAGGAGCGGCACAGAAAAAATTAATTCAAATGATATCCATCCTGAAATATAAATCATTGCATTGACGCATTCCCCGCCGCAAGTCCGCCATCCATACTCATTTACTGGAGCTAAGGCAGGGAATGCGCTCCTCTGCTTTTTTCCATATGAAAACTCATCCTTGACGGTTTCTTAAAAAGTCATATGCGAACGGATTTGAGATTTTTGGGAAACAGATTTTTAAAGAA